>DSDB01000369.1 GCA_011057845.1 Phycisphaerales bacterium
GGGGCCGTCATTGGTGCTGGCGCTGGAGCCTGAGCGGCCGGTAAGCCCGTACTTCGCCCTTGATACGCACGAGCAGTGGACCGATGCGCTTCGCCGAGGAACTGTACGCAGCATCGGAGCGGCCGGGCTGGAGGGCTATCTGGCCCAGTGGAGCGACCCCAGCAATCAGCGTGAAGGCCCGCCGTATCCGCAGACGACGCCGTTGCCGGCCGACCTCTACGTCTACCCCGGCGGGTGTATCCCATGTCCGTGGGGTCCCACGACGGGGCCTTTTATCCCGGAGCCATTGTCGCCCGGTCTTGTTATGGCGTGGGGCGGCAGCTCACTGCCGGACGGGTCGTACATGAGCGCATGGGGCTATAGGTATCCCGATGATCCGGACCTGTCCAACGCAACCGTGAGCACGACGGTGCTGCCGCCATGTGGTTTGAATGTCGTGTCCTTTGGCCTGCGTGATGCCAACGGCAACATCCGGGCATGGTACTGGAATGTGGGTCCGACGGCAGGGCCGGGTACGCTGGCCTGCGGCGTGCTTACAACCGTCTCCATCAACGGGGCCTTGACCGGTATTGCGGCGACGAGCCCGCCGGCCGCGAGCTATGTCAACAATCCAGCATTCGATATCACCCAGGTGGTCGAATTGATCGTGGACGAGAACGCGCAGTGGGTCGGCGGCCCGGTGAACGTGCCTCCGCCCGGTCAGGTCATACCCAGGCCGTGGAACTACTGGTACGACGTGGTTGTGACGCCGAACGAGGGCATTGTGAAGCCGACCGACCCCATCAAATGGAGTCAGCCCGTCGTGGAATGCGCTCCGCGGGTGTTCCTCGGTTGGAACGAATTGAGCGTGTACCACATGCCTCCGATTGCGGCCGATGACTGGGAATGTACAGATGATCGACCGGTGACGGACATCCATTGGTGGGGTTCCTACATCGGCTGGGACAAACCGGTTCCGCCGGACGTGCATCCGGTGGCGTTTCATATCGGTATCTGGAGCGACGTGCCCAAGAACCCGCAGGACTTCAAGTCGTTCAGCCACCCGGGCAAGCTGGTCTGGGAGTACGTTTGCAGCCACTACGAGTGGAACTTCTCCGGATATGACAAGGACCCGCGTGGATCGACCGGAGACGGTACTACGGACGTATTCCAGCCGCTGATCCACGACTCGTGCTTCCAGTACTTCTGTCGGATTCCTCGGGATCAGTGGTTCTACCAGGAACCGGGTCCGACCGGCAAGAACGTCTACTGGCTCAGCATCGCGGCGATCTACGACTTCCAACTCGGCGACGCGAAGTACCCATGGGGCTGGAAGACGCGACCGCACCACTTCAACGACGATGCCGTCCGGATCCGAAGCGTTACGCCGGATGCGACGGGCGCTGACTGGCCGCCGAGTCTGGGTTCCGGCTATATCTCAGGCCGGCCGCTCGAATTCCCAAGATGGGTTTCCTGGGATCTGGCGTTCGAGTTGACGACGAACAGAGAACTTGTACCGGGTAGCGGCCTGACCGCCGATCTCGACGGCGATGGAACCGTCGATTTCCGCGATTTTGCGGTCATGGCGGGTCAGTTCCTGCAGACGGCCCTGCCGTAGTGGCCCCATGTCCAAGGCGTTTTAAGTGTTTCGCCGTACGGTTAGACAGAGAAAGATGGCGCCCAACCATTGGGCTAACCCGATGACCCGGAGCAACGGGGCACATTGTGCAGGTTCCGTTGCTCCGGGCTCGGGCAGCACGCGACCCGGGCAGCGGAGGGCCGCCTCGGTATTTCTTTCCGAGTGGTTGACAAGCACGGTTGATTAGGGTCAAATCAGCCCTACTGGGGTGGGTAGTCTGAATAGAAAGGTTTGCAGCAGATGGACATCGTCAGGCGAAACACGGATTACGCACTGCGTGCGATGGTGAATCTGGCGAAGCATCACCGCGCCGGCTACCGGTCGACCCGGGTGATCGCACGCGAGGAGGAGATATCCTATCAATTAGCCTGCAAGCTTTTGCAGAAGCTCCATGACGCCGGTCTGGTGGAGAGCGTTATGGGTCCGCGAGGCGGTTTTCGCCTGGCCAGAAATCCTGAGAGGGTGAGCCTTCTTGAGGTGATTGAGACGATACAGGGTCCGGTGCGGCTGAACCGGTGTCTGCTGGATTCCGGCGAGTGTCCGCGCAGCCCCCATTGCCCCGTGCATGAGAAGTTCGTCTTACTGCAGGAGCAGATGGTGGCCTTCATGTCGGGAACGACCCTGTCCGATGTCTGTGGAAATGGCAACGGGCAGTTGTCCGACGAGTCCAAAGGAGGTCGATTATGAGCGGACAACAGCGAACGCCCGGTGTATTGGCCGCATGTATGGGGCAGGCCCAGCCACTGGCGGAGTTGGTCGACTATAGCGCCGATTCGATTGTCAGCAAGACGATCCTCGACAAACCGGCTGGCACACTGACGCTTTTCGCCTTTGACGCCGGCCAGAA
>DSDB01000267.1 GCA_011057845.1 Phycisphaerales bacterium
GCCTCGTAGTGGCCGTCGAGGTCGTGATACCAGACGGTCGTACCGGCCGGGAGGATGAATTGAGAGTACTCGTTGGGGATGCGAACGGCATCGGGATCGCCGGCGATGACGTGACGATAGGCGACGGCGTCGTTGAAGGCGCGGATCTCAAGCGTGTAGGGGATCTGGCTGAGGTCATTCGTAAGCGAGACCTTGGCGCCGTTGCAGCGATTGACGGCGGTGCTGTGGGCGCCATGCCAGGGGTAGGTCTCGTCGATGCTGTAGGTCTCGAGATTGTTGAAGATCACACCGGATGACAGGTCATAGCCGTCCACTCTCATGTCGAGCCCCGATGGTTCGATGACGGCCGTCTCGTCGAGCATGACGGTGAAGGTCAACCGCTCTGGATTCGGACCCAGTGTGAACTTGACCCTGCCGTCGGGCGAGGTGACCTGGACTTGCTTCATCGGCACGACGCGCTGTGTCCGTCGCGTTCTCTGCTGCTGGCTGGAACTTCGGCTACGGCCCTGCCCCTGCTGCTGGGCAAGGCTCAGCCCCGTCATGCCTATCGCCAGTGCGAGTACTACTGCCGTTGGCTTGTGGCTCTTGGGTTGCATGGTTGTCTCCATTCGTGGGATTCGTGCTTTGGCAAATCGGCACCCCGTCAGAGGCCGAAGGCATTCTGCATCTGCTTGCGGACCTCGGTGAGGCGTTCGACGTTGCCGCCGCCAACCTCGGCCGTGGCCCATCCGGCGAAATGGATGTCGTCGAGGGCCTTGCGGACCTGGTCCCACGGCAGATCGTCATCTTCGCCCGTGATCTCGACGAACTTGTTCTTCGCACGGCTGAAGCCCTTGGCGTCCAGCTTGACGCAGCGATGGCCGAACGCGCGAATCCAGTCGCCCGGCTGGCCGTACTTCCAGTGATTGCCGATGTCGTAGTACATGCCCACCCACGGGCTCTGGAAGCTGTCCACGAATTTAATGAACCGTTCGGGGCTCTGGTCCGGCGGTCCATCGTGGTCGTACATCATCTGATTCCACACGTTCTCAATCAGGATCATCTGACCCAAGGCCGCGGCCAGGGGCAGGATCTTGCGGATTTCCTGCCGCGCCCGCTCCTCGATAACGTCCGCCGGTCCATCGCCGCCGCGGCCGACGACGATCAGCACGCCGCTGCCGCCGGCTGCATGAGAGACCCGGATGCAGTGCTCGATGTTGGCGCAGCCCTGGGCCCGCTCTTGTTCATTGGCGCTGGTCAGACGCTGCGACCAGTGGGCATGGTTGATGGCGTTGTGGACGAACACGCCGGATTCCCGCACCGCCTGGCGGGCCTGCTCGGGGGTGAACTCCCCGGCCTGGTCGAAATCGACGCCGTCAAAACCGGCCTCCGCCGCCATCCGCAACCGGTCCGCGGCCGACAGTTTCCTGCCGTCCTGCTCCTTCGGGATCATACCGAGCTTGCAGGAAAGCAGGATACGTTTGCCCTGCGGCGGGGTCACAATACGGCCGGCCGCGGCCTGCTCGGCGCCTGCCACGTTGATACCTGCCGCGGCCGCGACGGCACTGCCCAGGACAAGAAAGCCACGACGGTCAAATGAGGATGCTGCATTAGACTTGGATGGAGTTGTCATAATCGCCCACCTTTCACAAGATATTACTCACGCGCCGTATTCCCGCGTCAAATCGGCGTTCTGGCGGATCTGGTCGTGATACCGCGGATACATCCCAACGATAACGCCATCGGTGGGTTTGAGATTGGCAAAAGCAAACTGGAATGCCTTTCGCACGGCCCCTTCGCTGTCGCAGGATCGCCCGGCCGCCAGTATCTTGAAACCCAGGCAAGGCGTCTCGACCTGCCGCAGCACCGCGGTCATCCGGGCCGGGTCGGCGGCAAAGAACGCCCTTCCAATCTGCGCCGTCACAACCGGCGGCATGGCCTTCAATTCCTCCGGCGTCCGGGTGATATGGTAGAAACACGCCATGAACAAGTCCACCTCCCAACCCTCGTCGGCAACCCGCTTGATGCAATCGGGATTATGGGCCGAGACCCCGGCCATGACTCCGGCGTCATGGACCTGCTTGACGAAATCGTGGACTTGCCCGCTCTTGCCCTCCTGGAACAGGCGGTCGGTGACGCCTCCATGATGAACGATGGCGATGGGCCGCGTGTCCTCGACGACCTGCTTGGCCGGCATCTGGTCCGGGCCGCCCGCGTGAAGGCAGATGAACTTCATCCCTGAGCCCTGCTCTCGCAGTCTACGGAAGACCGGGGCCATCTTCTCGGGGTTGCTGAACTGGTGCGTGTTAATGCCTTCAGCCTCACAGGCGGTCAGAAACTCGCCGATTCGCTCGGGCGTGAAATACTCCCGCATGTGCTGGTCCATCACCGGGCCCATATAGGAGTACCCCAGGATGGGATTGCAGCCGGCGATCAGGCGGGTGATTCGGTGGTCGCCAATCTGGATTGTGGGCAGCAA
>DSDB01000689.1 GCA_011057845.1 Phycisphaerales bacterium
ACCCCCGGCAACTCCGCAATCGGCTCGATCGCAATCGCCCTATCCGGCGGCGGCTCTGTTTTCTCTATGCCGCGATGACGGGGGCCAAATCAACCCGTTTTAGAGGCCGAAGACCAAGCTCCCGAAGTACTCGATTGAAGGCAGCCAAGGTGAGCTTGTCCGGCGCTGCAATTTCGATTCCGATGGGTCTACCGTCGGGCGAAAAATCGATCACAAGCCCGGGCTCAACCCGCCGGGTGCGATGACTCTTATCTTTCGGACGGCGCGGCAAATAGTAGTACGCAGCCATTGGCCGCCCATGCCGAAACGTCACTTCCAAGTATGCATGATTCATATCACGATTCCCAATATGGGTACGCCGTAACTATAACCAGACGCTTGGCGGCAAAATCAGGCTCGACAATTACCTCCCATGTTCGCCTGCGATGCGACGTAACAATGACCCATCGGCCTTCAACAATGTCGGGGCGGTAGCCCCTGGAATGCTCAAGCATTGCACGCAAAACCAACTCTGAGAAGCCGCGGTCCAGCATTCGCTTGAACAAGTGTGGGCCAAGCTCCAATTCCCAGTCCCACCATTGCGGCCATCGACGTCGTATCATGGCAGTGCTGCTATCCAATCGCAGATCCGGAAGCATCCGCAGCTTCTGTTCGACCTATACTTTGCTGACTACCAGCCTAAACTCCATCACCGGCTCAGTCAATCGTATTCCTGGTTTGCGGATGCAGGACTATCCGCAGGGAACCGCGGCGACGTTCAGTTCTTCGATGAGAGCGGGCAGGTCGCCCAGGTGGGTGATTCTGTGGGCGCCTCGGGGCGGGGATTTGCCGGCGTTGGTGTAGGCGGCTTTGAGGATGGCGGTCATGCCGAATTTCAGCGCCGGGCGGATGTCCTTGTCGATCCGGTCCCCCACGAACGCAATACGCTCGAAAGGCTCCCCGATCAACTCCGCCGCTCTCTCGAAAATCCCCGGATAAGGCTTACGGCGGGAATGCTCATAGGAGAACACACGCACCGGGAAGTACTCCAGGATCCTGAATTGCTCCATGTGCCGCTCCAGCGACTCGCGATTGACGAACGTATTGGAGACAATCCCGAGCTTGAGCCCCGCATCCCGCAGCGCCGCCAAGGCCGGGGGCGTGTCGTCCTGCACCCGCCCGATGCGGCCAAGCGGCTCATACCACCGCCACGCGAACTCCCGCCACTGCTCGTCCGTCAGCATGATCCCCCTGCGGCGACCGATCCGTTGCAACAGGGCGAAGGCGTCGAAGTCATTGCCCGTGATGCTCGAGACCAGCACCCGCAGCCGCAGAATGAACAGGTTCTTCCAGCAGTACCACTCGAACGGCCCAACTCGCTGCCCCAGACTCCGCAGATACGCATGGGATACCCTCGCCCCCTCACGAAAGACCCGCGTCGTGCTGAGCCTGCCAAAGTCCAGCAGCGTCTCGCCCAGGTCAAACAGCACCGCCCTTATCTTCCTGTCGCGCACGCCGTTCATCCTGTCACGCGAAGCTCAAAACGTAAAGACCCAAACGAAAAGCCATAACTCAAAGCCCAAAGCCGCTCCAATCTGCGCGACGCGCGCAAGGTTTTGGGGGTTGGGGCTTTGGTTTTGCACTTTGCGTTTTGCACTTTGGGTTTACGGTCCAGTCAGTTTTCGGTTGCGGCCGAGGGCTTCGCTGTGCCCTTATGCGCTCTTGTCACTTGCGAAGCGGCGGCAGGTCCCTGCCGAACGCCTCCTTGGTCCATGCCATCATCTCATCATCCGATATGGCCGAAATCCGGTCCGCCGTGTACTCCGTGTCGATCCGGTCCTTGATCCGAATGACCTTCGGGTCGTGCTTGGCGATCTCAATCTCGAACCGCGATTCAAGCCAGTGCTTGATGCCCGCGGCGCCGCTTTTGTCCGTCAGCGCCACGCCCACCGGCCGCTTGAGCAGCGCCAGTGTATCGAAGCAGTTGTATATCTCCTCGTTCTTAAGCAGGCCGTCGGCGTGAATCCCCGCCCGCGTCACGTTGAAATCCTGGCCCACGAGCGGGTAATTCGGCGCAATGGCGAACCCCAGCTCCTTCTGCGCGTACTCAGCCAGTTCGGTGATCGCCGCGTAGTTGACGCCCGGCGTCATCCCCTTGAGCTGGGCGTGTTCAATGACCAGGGCCTCCAGTGGCGGATTGCCCGTCCGCTCGCCGCTGCCAAAGATCGCGCAATTGGCCGCGCAGCATCCATAAAGCCATGCCGTAGCGGCATTGATGGCGACCTTATGGAAGTCGTTGTGCCCGTGCCACTCCAGCCGCTCGCCCGGCACACCGATCCGCCGCAGTCCCTGAATCATCTTCGGGATACTCCGCGGCAGCGCCACGCCCGGCCACGACACCCCGAATCCCAGCGTATCGCATAGGCGGATCTTGACCGGCCGGCCGGACTGCTCGCTGAGCTTCATCAGCTCCGCCGC
>DSDB01000589.1 GCA_011057845.1 Phycisphaerales bacterium
GACCCGCCCTCGGCCTTGTCGCGGCAGGTGGCGATGATGGGCGGACGGTTGATGCACTGGGCGGTAATCTCAGCGAAAACGGCCGTTACGGCATCAGGCGTGAGGTCCTTGAGGTAATCCAGTCGCAATTCCAGCATCTCGGCGCCGGCGTTCTGTGCGGCCAGGGCCTGCCGTCCGGCCTCGGCCGGAGTCGCGGCTGCGATAGGAACGGCCAGTCTTGTCATAGCAAAATGGTATAGCATCGGGGGTATACGATGGCAAGAGCAATTCAGCGCACACGAACCAGCCTTGCTGCCGTCCGGCAGCGGGATCATCCGGATAGCCTTGGAGGATCGACGCCAGCCTTGGAGGGCGTAGTTGCGAGCCATTTGCCGATAACGGTAGGAGAACTGCGCTTTGCGCGGATTTTTGTTGTCGAATTGTTATAAGACCCTGTAAAATCTAGTATTTACCACGTGTACCACCTTGACGTCCGGGGCCCAAAATGGTACAATAGAGGCAGTGGTTGTGATGGTTTTTATCTGGTGAAGGGTGTTGAAAAACTGGGGTTTTCCGTAGCAACTCCTATCTGGCCTGCCTCAGGCTTCCTTCACCCGCTCTGAACATACGCTCTAAGGAGAAGGAGCCTGCCATTAAGTCCACGGGCCGCCTGCTGATAGTTGCTGCAATGATCGGGCAGTTGTGGTGCGCGCCCGGGTGGGGGCGGCCGGTGGGCAAGGGTGAGGCGCGCAGGGCCGTAACGGGATGGCTCAGGACCAACGCCCGTCCGCTGGAGACGCCTCTTGGGCGGCAGGTAACAGCCGTGGAGGCCGTCATGGATGGGCAGAATCAGACAGTATGCTATTGGGTGAAGCTGCAGCCGATGGGATGGGTGCTGGCATCCGCCGATGACGAAATTGAACCGATTATCGCCTTCTCGGCCAGCGAGGACCCGGACCTATCGGAAGCTACCCCCCTGGGCAACCTCGTCAGGCGAGACGTTCGGCGGCGTCTGGCGCATCGGTTTGAGCCCGGCGAACGGGGACCTCCCTCGGTCTTGCCCGGGCGAACAACCCGGGAGAAATGGGACCATCTGAGCATTCGCAGCGAGGGTGACGAGAGCACGGCGACGCTCATGGGGGCGTCAACGGTGTCGGACATTCGCATACCGCCCCTGCTGGCGCTTCGCTGGGGTCAGGGCGATGTCTGCGGCCAACCATGTTTCAACTACTACACCCCCAACCAGTACCGTGCGGGCTGTGTGGCGACAGCTATGGCCCAGGTGATGCGGCACTATCAGTATCCCACGGCCGGAATTGGCCGTCGCAGCTTCGAGATACGGATCGATGGCCAGGCCTGGATGGGTGTAACCATTGGCGGCGACGGGTCGGGCGGGCCCTATCTGTGGTCGCTGATGAGTGAAATCCCCGACTGCACGACGACGGTTCAGCAGCGTCAGGCCATTGGGGCACTGTGTTACGACGCCGGGGTCTCGGTGGGGATGAAGTACACCGCGGCCGACTCGACGACCGACACCCTGAAGGCCTCGGACGCGTTGACGGGGACTTTCGGCTTTGCCCGCGCCGTCAGGGGCTACAACGGCGGCTCGGACATCGGCGCGGGGCTCGTGATGATGCTGAACCCGAACCTGGACGCCGGCGCGCCGGTCATCCTGGGGGTCGTCGGGGCCGGCGGACATGCGGTGGTTTGTGATGGTTACGGCTACAGTGAAGGAACGCTGTACCACCATCTGAATATGGGCTGGAACGGCTGGCGGGATGCCTGGTACAACCTGCCCAACATCGACTCCGCACCATCCTACAGTTCCGTGCACAAGGTTGTCTACAACATTCATACCAGCGCCAGCGGAGAAATCGTCAGCGGGCGGGTGCTGGACGCCGGCGGCCAGCCCCTGGCCGGTGCGCAGGTCTACGCAAGCCCGGCGCTAAAAGGCGGCGGCACACCGATGACGGCGACGACGGACGCCAGAGGCATCTACGCCTTCGCCGCACTGAAGTCCGGGACGTCTTATTCCATAACGCCGTTTGTGGACGGATACCAGTTCGGCAGCGCCGCCGTGAAGACCGGCACGAGCCTGAACGACCGGCCGGTATCCGGGAATTACTGGGGTCTGGATTTCCCGGGCAATCCTTTGACGATCACTGCGATAACGCCTTCGTCAGGACCGAGCCATTCGTCGGTTCGGATTCAGGGGGTCAACTTCGGCACATCGGCGGGAGCGGTTCACTTTCTCGGCGGCGGCACGGCCGAGATCATCAGCTGGAGCAATACAGCGATCTACTGCCGCGTCCCGGCGGGAACCGTCAGCGGAAATGTCCAGGTCGAAACGATGCAACTCCACCGCAGCAACGGCAAGTACTTCCGCGTGACGGCCCCCGGCTATCTTGTCGTGGAGGCCGACGGCGGGTTTGCGAACATGGAGAACGGGACGGCTCTCTATCCGTTCAGGACGGTCCA
>DSDB01000090.1 GCA_011057845.1 Phycisphaerales bacterium
CGCGTTGCCTCTTGGCTGCGAGCCCCTGACTGCGTGCTGCTCACTTTGCCGCCTCCAACGCCGCCAAACGCGCCTTCAACCCCTCCAGCTCCTGCCTCAGCGCCCCATTCTCCTGCTTCAACTCATAAAGACTCTGCCGAAGCCACGCAATCCCCCCTGACGACCCCTCACCCTCTCTCTGCGAATGTGTGAGACTTTCTCTATCCTCAATAATAACAGGTGGCTGTCCCTAGTTCTCGCTGCGTCTCATACCACTGTGTTGTGCTCGTGCAGTTCCACTGACTCCAGCCGTCGGCAGCGCTGACCTTGAAATTGACCGGCTGCCCATGTATGTCGAGCCACTGTGTCGAACTCTGCAATCTCCCAGACGGAAGGCCTGCTACGGCGAATATGTCCTCGCTCGTACCTGGCACTGGAATCAGGTTCACGTTCCCCGTAAAACGCGCAGCCACATGCGGTACGGCCGTAGGTACCGCTGTGCTATCGTTCACAAACTGCCCGCTGCTCCACACCTGCCAGACCCATCCCGCCTCTGAACCACCCCAGACTATTCGCCCGCACGTCATCGGCCCGTCGGCATAGTTTACGAGGAACATAAGCTCCTTCGAGCCGTTGCTCACAACACCCGGCACCGGTCGCGCCATCGAGAAAGGTGGCTCAATGGGCGCGCCACTGTCGATGGGAAGCCCGCCGTTTATCCTTGTCCATTCCCCAAGTCCCCCATTTGCGTGACACAGGCATATGACGATAACCGATGCGGCCAAATCCCTGCCTACGCTCATAGCCTACACCTCCGTAATTCCTCCACACGTCCTCGAACCAAACAGTCAGCACATGACATGCTGTGCGCTGGCTCTGCGCTTCCGAGACAAGAACACACCTGCCAAACCAAACCCGACCATACTCGTCGGCTCCGGGGTCATGACCATCCAAGTGGAGACTAATTCACCATCACCATCGTACAGGAGAAACTCCGCCCAGCCGTAGGCGTCCGCCGAATAGAAGTCCAACGCAAAATGTGCTGCCCCCACCACGACAGGCCTCATCGGATCCTCGCTGGCCGCCCTGAAGTACCACCATCCGGGTTGGCCCTCCTCGCCCAGGTCCTTTGCGAGCGCGTCCGCACCCGCTGGTGGCAGTACCTGCACCAGGCCCAGTTGCCGAAACGCGTCCGCGTGCGATTGCTGTAACTGAAGGTACACCTCGTACCCTTCCGGGGTTGACCCAACCACCAGCAAGGTCATCGTATCCCACGGGTTTAGGTAGTGAGTCGATCCCGCCAAATCCACTGGGTATCCACAAGCCGCCGCGCAGAAGCACAGTACCACCATGACCCCCATCGCCATCCAAACTCCCACATTCCTGCCCATAATCGCCTCCTTCGGGCGTTGCGCCAACACCACAGCGCCCAAGACTGTCGCTCCAATATGTTCCAGCCGCATCCGCAGCAACGACTTCGCCGGCTAACCGCGCCGTGAATCGCTTACCTTATTGTACACTATGCCCCCCCCCTAACGTGTCAAGACCTTTTTTCAGAATTTTTCCACATTTTCTAACAAAGAAAAGACGTGCCCCCTTGACCGCCGCGGTCTCCGACAGATATGCACTCCAGCCCATGCGGACTATCCGGGGCGGCTGATCCGAGGCCCGCCGCGACACCCCCGGGCGTCCATGTCGAGCGTTTCGGGGAGCATCCCAAGGGGCAGGACCGCTCAGTATTTCCGGCGGAAGCGGGCGGCGGGGATGTTCAGGAGCTTGCGGTACTTGGCGACGGTCCGGCGGGCCAGGTCGGAGACGCCGGCGTCGATGAGGCGCGTGCGAATCTCGTCGTCGCTGAGGGGATTGGACTTGTCCTCGGCATCGACAATCTGCTGGATCTTGGCCTTGATGGCGTCCCAACTGTGGCCGTCGCCATCGGCGGACTCGGTGCCGCCGCTGAAGAACTTGCGCAGCGGATAGATGCCCCACGGGCACTGCACGTACTTGCCGGAGACCGCGCGCGAGACGGTGGCGATGTGCACGCCGACGTCCTGGGCCACGGCCGCCATCGGCAGGGGTTTGAGATACAGTTCGCCCTTGTCGAAGAAGTCCCGCTGCCGCCTGACGATGGAGCGCGTGACGTTGAGGACGGTCTGCTTGCGCTGGCGGATGGCGTCGATAATCCACTGGGCGGAGCGGATGTTCTCCTGCAGGAACTTGCGGGTCTTGTCGCCGGTGGCGGCGTCGCGGGCCATCCTGGCGTAGTAGTCGTTGATCCGAAGCGGCGGCAGGGAACTGTCCACCAGTCGCACGACATAGCCGGCTCCGTCCTCACCGGGCTCGACAATCACGTCGGCCGTGATGGGGTGATTGTCGGGCCGGGCGACTTGCAGGCCGGGAGACGTGTCGAATTTGCTCAGCCGCCGTATGGCCGCGTTGACCCTATCGAGATCGCAGCCCATCCGCTGGGCGATC
>DSDB01000665.1 GCA_011057845.1 Phycisphaerales bacterium
ACGACTGACAGGAGTTGGTCCAATGAACAACAAGAATCTCGCGATACTGGTCATGGTCGCGATCATCATGGTCGCCATCGCCGTCTCGTTGTCGAACCGCGTCAACAAGCCCTCCGCCACGGCGGTTGAGGGCGATCTCATCCAGGGGCTGGACCCCGCCGTCATCGGGGCGATTGTCCTGGGCGGGGGCGATGAATTCACCACGCTGCGCCGCGCCGGCCGCGGCTTCGTCGTCGCGGAGAAGGACAATTATCCCGCCAAACTCGGCGCCATCAACGACCTGCTGAGCAACTGCCTGAAGGTCCGCACAACCGGTCTGTTCACCAGCAATCCCGACCACTTCGCCGATCTCGAAGTCACCGAGGACAAGGCCCGTACCGTGGTCAAGTTCCTCAGGGCCGAGCCCAATGAGCCCATCCTTACGGGCCTGATCATCGGCAAGAACCTGGAAAAGGGCGACGGCAGCTACGTCCGGCTGCTGGCGGCCGACGCACAGGCCTCCAACAACGTCTACATCGCCACCGACACCCCCTGGATCAGCACCGACGCCGGCCAGTACCTCGACAAGGACATCACGTCCTTCGACCGCAAGGAGATCGCCGCCGTTACCGTTACCGACATCAATGCGGTCTCGTACACGCTCCAGCGGGCCGATCCCAACAGCGACACCATCGTCCTGTCGAGCACGCCCGAAGGCAAGAAGCTCAAGACCTCCGACGCCGAAAGCACCTTCAACGCCATGACGAGTCTGCGTTTCGACGACGTCGCCAGGGACGACGGCGGCTTTACGTTCGACCGCGTGTACATCTGCCGCCTCAAGAACCAGACCGTCTACCGCATCAGGCTCGCCAGGAAGGGGGACAAGACCTACGCTTCATGCACCGCCACCTACACCGGCGAGGTTCCCACCGACGCCCGGACCGAGTCGGACGAGCAGATGAAGGAGAAGGAGGCCAAGCTCCTGGCCCACGACAACGCCAGCAAGTTCGCCCAGCAGCACCAAGGGTGGGTCTATGAAATCCCGAGCTACAAGGCCAACTACCTCACGCGAAGCCTCGATGAGCTGCTCGAAGACCTGGCCAAGCCCGGCGAGCCCAACGAGCCGGCCGCCGACGTCATCAGCGACGCCGACCTGGCCAGTCCCGCCGAGACCTCGGCCACGGCCGAAACCGCCGAGCCCGATGAGGAGCCGGTGCAAGCCCCCGAACCCAACCAGCCTGCCGCCGCGGACCCGAACGCCTCCAAGCCCTGATAACGGGCAATCGCCCGGATGCCGACCGCATCGCAGGGGCGGCCCCCCGTGGCCGCCCGCTTCGCGGCATGTCGCAGCCTCCCCGTTATACGAACTTAGTCCAAGCTCAGCGGCGGCAGCTCGGTGCCCCCGCTGGTGCGCCATTCGTCGAATCGCGCGCGGACCCGCTGCATCGCGGCCTCGCGGTCGGATTCATTCATGCCCTGCCAGCGTTCGCCCATCGACCGCAGGCGCTCCATCTCCGCCTGGCGATCGCCCTCGCTCATCGTCCAGAATCGCTGAATGGCCTGGCTCATGCCCTGCCTGAATCGGTCCTCTTCCTCCGGGGTCAGCTTGATATCGCCAAAGACCCGCTGGAAGATCTGCCCATCATTGCCGCCAAAGCCCTGCCCAAATCCGCCCCCCATTGGCGGCCCGCCGGCGACATCGGCCAAGGACCTCTGCGGCTCAATCGCCGGTGGTTCCACATATTCCGGCACGGCTGGCGGCTCCTGGAGGGGCGGGAAGGCCGGTTCGGGGGCCTCGACGACAGGTTGGACCGGGGCGACGGGTTCGATGTCCACAGCCACCCGGGGGGCCGGCTCAGGCGGCTTCTTCAGAGAGGCACGAGCCGCGTGAACACGCCATATCCCATAGCCCAGGCCCGCCGCCCCAACCAGCACAATGGCTAAAGCGACGGCCTTCGTCCCGGAACCACTTCTAAACTTGCCCATGTTGTCCACCATACAAAGCAAACATCCCCCACGATCCTTCCCACGTATCCGATAAGTGCATACGCACATCCCGATCCGCTGGTTACACCCGGTCGGTGAGAATCTCCGAATATCATAACACGAAGGTTCATTTTCGCCTGACCACGCGGCAACCGAAGACCCCGCCGGCCGTTCCGCCGGGCTGTGCCGCGAACTTGACGACGACCTTGTCCTTGCCGGCCGTCAATCCGGCCGGGATGGGGTAGGTCTGGTCGTAGAATTGGCCCGGCTTGTTGCGTTCGAGCCGCTCGGTGGCGAGGGGCGTCCCATCGACCAGGATGTCGAACACGCGGCCGCCCGCGTCGGAGCCCCAGTACCGCACGACCAGGTCCACGGGCTGCTCGCGGTCCACCTTCATCTCGAAGGCAAACCAGCCGCCGTCGGTGGCATGACGCCAGTGCTCGCCCGCGAACGTGCCGGCGCCGGTGTTCTCGCCCGTCAGATTG
>DSDB01000235.1 GCA_011057845.1 Phycisphaerales bacterium
ATGCCTTTCGACGGAATATGGCTAAGGTTGGGATGCTTCGAGCGCTGAGTCGGGCCCCTTCGGTTCGGGCCGCTCCATCGGCCATCCGCCGCCCAGGGCCTTGTACAGGCGTATCAGGTCCAGGACGATCTGGCCTTCCCCGGCCGCCAGACGGTCCTGTTGCGTCCAGAGCGTCCGCTGCATATCCAGAACATTCTGGAAATCCGTCAGACCGTTGGCGTATTGTTCACGGACCAGTCCAACGGAACGTTCGCTTTCCTCGGTTGAACGCCGCAGAGCAGCCAGCCGTTGCCTGTCCTGGAGCAGAGAGGCCAGTGCGTTCTCCACCTCCTCCACGGCCAGCAACACCGTCTGCTCGTAACGAAGCCGGGCCTGCTCCGTGGCGGCGGTCTCTGCCCGGATGCTGCTGCGCACGCGGTTGCCGTCGAGAATATGCCAGCGGAAGGCCGGACCGAATGAGTACGCCCGGCTATTCCACTTGCCGATGTCGCCGAAATCCTCCGCCTGCAGGGTGAATACGCCGCTGAGCGTAAAAGAGGGATACAAGTCGGCGGTCGCCACGCCGATACGTGCGGTCTGCGCCGCCAACTCGCGCTCGGCGCGGCGGATGTCGGGCCGGCGCCGCAACAGGTCCGCCGGCAGGCCGGGCGCACCGGGTTCGATGGCATCGGGAATCGGCTCATCGCCGGCCAGATCCATTTGCAGTTCCTGTGGATAGCGGCCCGCAAGCACGGCGATCCGGTTGATGATCTGTATCTCGGCCAGCCGCAGCGCGGGGACCTCGGCCTCTGTATTCGCCAGATTCAACTTCGCCTGCGCCACATCCAGCTCGCCCGACAGGCCGGCATTGAACCGGCCTTCGGTCAAGTCCACGGTCTGGCGCTGCGCGTCGATATTCTGATGGGCGTATCGAAGCCGGGCCTGGACGGTGCGCAGCTCCACATAGTTGCGCGCCACCTCCGCGAAGAGGGTTCGCAAGACATCATAGTAGTCGTCAATAGACGCCTCCAGCGATGCCTGGCTCGATTCCACGGATCGCCTGATCTGCCCGAACAGGTCGATTTCCCATGCGGCGTCAAAGCCGACGGCATGCAGGTCGTAAGGGTCGGTAGGCATTCCCGGGGCCGCAAAGCGGGTTTCGGCGCTGTCGCGCATGCGGGAGTAGGCGCCGATGGCGTCGGCTTGGGGAGAACCTCGGCCGGCGGTGAAGTCCCGAAGGGCCCGCGATTGGGCCACCCGCATGAGCGACGCGCGGGCATCGAGATTGGCGTGGCCGGCCTGGTCGATGAGGTCGTTGAGCACACCGTCGCCGAGCAGCGTCCACCACTGCTGAAGATCGGCCGCGGAGGTCTCGTCCGGCCCGGCCGTTGCGTGATTCCAGCAGCCCGGCACATTCACGTCCGGCCGCTCATAGTCCGGGCCCACGGTACAGCCGACCATCGCCGTTGCGAGGGCCATACACGTCAGGGTAAGCGTTGTTTCGCTGAGTCTCGCCATAGTCATCATTCAGGTTTATACCAAGGCCCTGTGCCAATCGGAAGGTCGTTGCCTACACAGGCTGAAGGTAATCCTCCACAAGGGCCAACAGATCTCGCCGGGATGGACCGTAGTCGTAGTCCTTAAGGTACTTGTGCGTCTCGAAGATGCCAACAATGGCATGAAGCAGGATCCGCGATGTCCGCCGGGCGTCTACGGACCTGAATCGCCCTTCGGCCATTCCATCGGCCAGCACCTTCTCAAAACAGGCCGTTGCGCTGCCCAGCAAGGTCCGGCCTTCCTCAACCGGCTTTTTGTCGGGGATTCCTGACCGCTCGGCCAGGTCAAAGACAGCCCGGTGCCTACCGACAACCTCGAATATCGCTTCCAATATGTCGTTCAGCCGGCGCGACGCCGGTTCCGGCCGGCTTGAGATTTCCTGGATACGCCCCAGGACAGTCTCATGGAGGCGGCGGTCGACATAGAACAACAGGTCTTCCTTGTTCTTGAAGTAGTTGTAGAGCGTACCCGTGGCGATGCTGGCCTGGCGGGCAACATCCTGCACCCTCAAGCCCTTGAAATCCGGACGGCCGATCACCTCCAGGGCGGCCTCGTAGATTGCCTCCTGGGCCGCCTGGTGTTTGACCTGCTGTTGTCTATCGTGGATCGTGCTGGCTGACATACCGGCTTTCAGGCTCAGATACTGAACGAGAATTCGTATTCCATGAATCCGTGTTCACATTCTATGAACATGGATTCACGCCGTCAAGTGGATTCCAGGAATATTTTAGGTACGTCCTTGAATATACCTGAATGGGCGCCGAATACGGGCATTTTGCGTCTGTGGAAATAGTTCGTATACTCTTAACCAGCAGGTAGGCCACGTTGAAAGCAAGCAGTGCAATGTGCCTGGGTTTGACGGCTTCGGGCAGCTTCATATCGGCCGCAACCTCCTATCACTGAGC
>DSDB01000687.1 GCA_011057845.1 Phycisphaerales bacterium
CGGATATGCCGGCCGTCTTCACCAACGGTCAGAAGATACAGTCCCCCGCCGGGGCTGAAGCCCTCGTTGTGATAGGTGTAGACGTGCGACGGCTCGATGGGCCTGCGGCCAATGACGACCATCGAGCGAAAGCCGAGCTTCCCCGCGGCCAGGTCATTTTCAAGGGCCTGTGAGAGCCGATCCGATTCGAAGCGCCGGTCGGCGGCATAGTAAGGATCACCGGCAAGCCGCGCCTGCTCCAGGACCTCGGCCAGGTCCACGTCGGAAAGGGCCGTGGCGAAGACCTGAACCTCGGAGGCGCCCGGGTTCGGGCCGCCGTAGGAACTGGTAAACCGCAGGACGAGTTTCTCTGCGGTGGCCGGTCGGGGCAGAGTGATGCGCTGCGGACCATGCCTCATTTCAAGTGTGCCGACAAGCACCGGGCTGGAACCATCATCCGTGTAAACCTCGAAGTCCTTCCAGCATTCACTGACGAACCACGCCGTTCGCCCGTAGTAGATGATCTGGCCGACCTGGACGCTCTGCGCCCATTCGAAGACCAGCTCGGCGCCGTTGCGGTGCGTGTCTCCCCGGACGGCCCACGCCTTACCGGGGTCGTTTCTCGCGTCGGCCGGGCAGATGATGCCATCCGCCACGAACCGGGCATGATAATCACCGCTGAATTGCGAGTTCGACGAGATCCGGGCGCGGAGCGCCAGATTCTCCGGAACCGCCACAAGCGGCCCGGCGATTGCCACAGAGATAATGGCCGCGGACAGCAAGACATGTCGGCCAAGACCACACATTACCGAACCTCCTGATAAAAACACATCGGTTCGCATCACCGGCCAGGCGTCCAGCCTCTATACACGGATGTCATTATACTCGGCCGCCGGCCCGTTTGCACGCATAGACTACTTACATCGAAAGCCTGGTTCTATAGTAGGTTATTAGGTGATTCCCCTCGGCATGGTATACCGAAGATGCGTGATTGGGCGTTGGTGGCTCCGACACGTGGCAAATACGCAATCTGCGACCAAACCAGCCTTTTATCGGGCCAACGGCAATTTTTGCTTGATATATCCGTCTGAACACCGGTAGAATATTGGTAAATGAAGGAGCTTTTGGGCGGCAGGCCCCAGCAACCCGGCCTCGGGTGGAGCGTCTCCGCGGCCAGGCGGGGTGCGTAGGCGACGGCGCTCGGCGTGTAGTTACGTCGGGGGGCTCTTTCGGACGGAGATAAAGGAGCAGTGTGATGAAGAAGCGGAACAAGAGGACCGGACCCGTTATGCTTGCGACCACGGTATTTGCGCTGGTTGCCTTATCCCTGTCGGCCGTGTCGGAGGAGGAACCGGCCATGGCGCCACTCCAACTGGCGGCCGCGACGCTGGAGGAGGTCGAACCCAGAACTCCCATCTCCGCGGTCCCCTACACCATTGTGGCGCCGGGATCGTATTATCTCACCGCATCGCTGGCGGCGGCGAACAGCGATGGGATCATTATCTCTGCCGATGATGTGACGGTGGATTTTCGCGGCTTCGGGCTGGTTGGCGTGCGGCCTCACCGAGGTGTTTTGCTGAATGGGGCCCGGCGGAACGTCGAGATTCGCAATGGCTCTATCCGCGGTTTCGGACGGGGCATCTATGCCCAGGAGCGCGCCAACGACGGGCACCGCATCATCAACATGCGGGTGGTCGACAACGAGGGCGCCGGCATCTACCTCAACGGGTCGTTTCACCTTGTGAAAGACTGCACGGTCTCGGGCAATGCCGACAGCGGGATATTCGCTTATACGACCAGCATCATCACGGGCAACAACGTCTACTTCAATGCCGGCGACGGCATCTGGACGTACCTGGGGGCGACGGTCACGCACAACACGGTCAACGCCAACGATGGGGCGGGTATCTATGTCAGCAACTACTGTACGGTCCGTGACAATACAGTTGTGACGAACAACCTCATCAACGACCCCATGCTCGGCGGTATCCGCATCAGCGACGATTGCTTCGTCAAAAACAACACTGTTGGCGGTAATGGGCGAGCCGGGATATTCGTGCAGAGATCGGGTAATGCACTCGAAGAGAACCTCATCACGGACTCGCCCAGCGGGGTGTTCTTCAACACGCGAGGGAACTACTACGCGAACAACCGCTTTTCCGGCAACGGCACCGATCTGATGAACACAAGGGGCAACAAGCGGGGCGCCGGCAACGGCAGCTTCTAGCGGACCAGACCTTGCCCGTAGACCGGTTCAGCGGTGGAGGCCCTGGGGCACGCATACGCCCGGGCGCCGGTTGGAATTGCCCCGTCCGGTCGGAAGGTGGGGTCCTATTATGGGCGTTCTTGCCTGACGTCCGGGGGAGTTTACCGGCCTTTTTTTGTGTTTCGCCCCGTCCTTTTCACCGATTCATAGCGTGAAGGACGTTGTCTGAGGCCTTTGAGTGAGCCCGTCGAGGAC
>DSDB01000075.1 GCA_011057845.1 Phycisphaerales bacterium
CCATGGCGCGGTCGGCCAGGGCGTGGTGGCCCGGCGGCCGGACCGCACAGAACGCATTGCGCACCTGGCCGGCCATCACGGCATCGACGGCCGCCAGAGCCCCCCCTGCCGCCATAACGGCCGCCTTGTACGAACCGGCCGAGATCGGCACGTCCATGGTGTCCAGATACCTGGCACCGCCCTCGGCCGCTTGCCTGGCCCGTTCCATGTAGGACGCCGTATGAACCGTTTGAATCCAATCCGCTTCGGCGGGCCTGGCGTCGATGCACTTGAGCTCCCGGTGCAGTCCGGTTGTCTTGAGCCGTTCGACAATGGCCGTCAGCCGCTTGGGCCGCTCCGGATGACCTTCCGTGGTCATGTGCTCCAGGTACACATCGTCGTAGACAATGCCCGTTTCGCCCATCTGGATGGTTACTCCTTGGCCTGCGCATCCCCGCCGGCCGGGGCACGGCGCACGCAACGGAACCCGATGGTGTCGTTGGCCAGGCACGTATCATCCAGCGATGGGTCGCTCGCCCGATAGCTCGACCGGCAGGCATCGGCACTCGACTTCCACGAGCCGCCTCTGAGCACCCGTTCCTTGCCCGTGGCCGGCCCCCTGGGATTGCGCTCGTCGCCGCGGCCGTAGGAGTCGGCCGCATACCAGTCCTGGCACCACTCGGCCACATTGCCGTGCATATCGTACAGACCCCAGGCATTGGGCTGCTTCTGTCCGACGGTCTGCGTCCTGCCCTGCGAATTGTCCGCAAACCATGCGTATTCGCCAAGCAACCGCTCACTATTACCGAAGCCGTACTTGCCGGCGCCCCCGGCCCGGCATGCATATTCCCATTCGGCCTCCGTCGGCAGGCGGTAGCCGTCGGCCTCGAAATCGCACTCCCACGTCTGCTCGTCATAGCACGGCGTGAGCCCTTCGGCCAGCGACCGCTCGTTGCAGAAGATCGCCGCATCCGTCCAGTTGGCCTGGTCCATCGGCCCCCCGGGATTCTTGAAATGCGATGGATCCGAAATCTGGAACTTCCGCAGCAGGCCCTGCACTACCTCATACCGGTCCATCCAGAAGGCATCCACCCACACGCGACGCACCGGCCGCTCATCGTCCTGTCCATCGGCGCTACCCATCTCGAACCACCCGCCGGGCAGCGCCGCCATCTCAATGCCGCTGTCAGTCGTCACGAACTGCACGGCGGCGCCCGCTTCATCACGTTGCCTGCACCCCGCGATCGCCGCAAGAACGGCGCAGATGATGATGATAATTATTCTTCGCATCTTCATGGCACAATTACCCAATCGGGCTCCTTACAGTGGTCGCCACTTGCTGTCACTTGCACCCAGGTTCCCTCCATATCGCTGATGCAGATGTTCCAGCCCGGGGCCATGCCGCCAACCATCTCCTCGCCCTTGGGCCCATAGCTGAATGCAATGAACCTGCCGTCGGGCGAGTAGTCCGCGTGATAGACCTCGTGGTCCTTGTCGCAGTGGACTACCCGCCGCACGTTGCCGACCACTGGCTCATTGCCATCCAATGCGATGTCGGCCGTGCACAAATCCCAATCGGTCAGCCCCCAGGTAATCCGCTTGCCCGTGGCATCGAATTCCGCCCGGCAGCCCGTCACGCCGAACTTCGTAAGGTCGTAGACCCGGTCTGCGTCCATGTGAAACGCCAGGATCGCATGGCGAAAACCCATCCCCCCATGCACCGTCGCCAGAAACCACTGCCCATCCGGCCCCCAGGAGATGTTGTACAAGTGATGCAGCTCCGCATTTCTGTCCTGCCGAGTCCGACCCGTCTCGGTGTCGTAGTAGAACAGCCCCTTCGTCGCGTAGTCCCTGATCGTGTACTTCTCGAACTCGCCCTTGAGGAACGCGATCGTCTTGCCGTCGGGTCCCCAGCACGGCTGCCTGGCGTTGTCGGCTACCTTCACTCGCCCGCTGCCGTCCAGGTTCATATAGTACACGTTGCGGACCTTGGCGTCACCGTCGCCTTCATCGGCCACGAAGCACACCCTCTTGCCCTTCGGACAGGCATGGGGATACATCTCACTTATATCAGGCGTGTTCGTCAGATTCACGGGATTGGAGCCATCCGCGTTGATAAGCATCAACTCCCAGTTCTCCCTGCCTCGGGTCTTCACGTAGCTCTCATAGACGATCTTGTGGGCTATCGACGCCAGGTCCAGCGCCGACCTGGGTTCCGGGCTCTCGCGGGCGCCGCCGGCGACCGCCACCCCCGCAACGATGACCGTCAATAGAACCGTCTTCATCGGGCTTCCGACCCCAATACTATTCTGACTGGTTCGCATTTGAATCGCTCCACACACACACCTTGCTTGCGGCTAGTTGTCCGTCGCCGCAATGGGTATCCAATCCGGCTCCTTGTTGTCATTGCCGTCGGTGGTAATCTGCACCCAGTTGCCGTCCAGGTCGCCGACA
>DSDB01000467.1 GCA_011057845.1 Phycisphaerales bacterium
AAGGCGATCGCCGAGTGCTGCGATTACGCCGCCGAGAAGGGTATGGAGATCGTGGTCAAGCCTCACGGCGGCCTCAACGCCACCGGCCCGCAGTGCCGCCAGACCGTGGAGCTCGTCGGCCATAAGAACTTCCGCATCTGGTACGACCCCGGCAACATCTTCTACTACTCCGAGGGAACGCTGGATCCGGTGTGCGACGCCCCCAGCGTTGACGGCCTGGTCACGGGCGTATGCGTCAAGGACTACCGCCACCCCAAAGACGTCGCCGTAACGCCGGGGACCGGGCGAGTGGATTTCCCCCGCGTGCTCGAACGCCTGCGAGACGGCGGCTTCGGCCCGGGACCGTTGGTAATCGAATGTGTAGCCGCCGGCGACGTGAAGCAATCCATCGCTCAGGCCCGCAACGCCCGGGAATTCATGGAGCAGCTTGTGGGCCCGGCGTCGTCGATCATGCCGGTCACAATGTCGGATCAGGCTGTCTTACATGCCGGCGTGGCCGCTGCGGATATCACACCACCGGTCGGCTATCGCATGAGCGGTTACTTCAGCGAACGTCTGGCCACCGGTACGCTGAATCCGCTCAAGGCCCGGGCGATGGTCCTGACCCAGGGGCGGACCCGCGCAGCCATTGTCTGCTGCGATATTATCGGCCTGTCGCCGACGGCCTCGGCCCAGGCCCGCAAGATAGCGTCCGCGGAAACCGGCATCCCGGCCGAGAACCTCCTGCTGGCCGCCACGCACACGCACACCGGCCCACTCTACGGGGGGGCCCTGCGGAACCACTTCCACCGCCTGGCGGTCGAGAAAAACGGCAGCGACCCTTGCGAGCAGGTCGATTATCCGAGCCAACTGGCCGAAGGTATTGCCGGGGCCATTGCACGGGCCGCCACGACCGCACGACCGGCGCGTCTGGAGGCGGGCAGGATCCGGCAGGAGGGTCTGTCATTCAATCGTCGCTTCCACATGAAAAACGGCGAGGTCCGGTTCAATCCCGGCGTGCTCAATCCCGACATCGTCAGGCCGGCCGGGCCCATCGACCCCGACGTGGGCATCGTCTCGGTTCGCGACGCACACGGCAGGCGACTGGCCGCTCTGGTCAACTTCGCCCTGCATCTGGACACCACCGGCGGCACGCTCTATGCCACGGATTACCCCTACTTCATCGAGCAGTCGCTCCAGAGCGATTACGGCGAGGACTTCATGGCCCTGTTCGGGACGGGCGCCTGCGGCGACATCAACCATATCGACGTAACCCGCCGCGACCGGCTCAAGCCCAATGTCATCGGCGGAACGCTGGCCGGAACGGTCAAGTCGGCCGCCGGGCAACTGGCCGACCTGGCCAGGCCCATGCTTGCCGTCAAGAGCAGGGTCGTACAGGTGGCCGTTCAGAAGTTCACCGAGGACGAGATTGGCTGGGCCAGGCAGGCGATTCACAAGGTCGGCTCGGCTGACTTGCCCTTCCTCGAACAGGTCCGGGCCTACAAGATCCTCGCCGTCCAGGCCCGCGGCGAATCCATGCCCATCGAGGTTCAGGTCATCCGCCTGAGCACCGACACGGCCATCGTCGGCCTGCCGGGCGAGGTCTTCGTGGATATCGGCCTGGCCATCAAACAGGCATCCCCATTTTCCAACACGCTCGTCATCGAGCTGTGCCAGGACGCCCCGGGCTATATCCCGACACAGAAGGCCTTTGCCGAGGGCAGTTACGAAACGGTGAACTCCCGAATCGCGCCCGGCGGCGGCGAAATCATGCAGCAAACCGCGGTCGATCTTCTTAAAGAGCTACAGGTCTGACCTGCGAATCTGCTATACTGTGTGCTTGGACCAGATTGAACCAGGAGATAAACGTATGAGCATCGCAGTACGTGTCCTCTATGTGCAGGCAATCGTGTGGCTGTTGGTCGGGGCCAGGGCACCTGCCGCGGAGAAGGCGGCGGTCCCACTGGACAAGGACCCGGCCCTGGAGGGCTGGTGGACGTTCGACGAGACCTCCGGCAACACGGCCGCCGATGCCTCAAAACACAACCGCAAAGGCACTCTCGCGGGCGATTTCTCGTTTGAGAAGAACTCTGCCGATGGCAAGGTCGGCAAAGCCCTGCGGTTTACGGGCAACAGTCATGTCGAAATCAAGGACTACAAGGGTGTTACGGGCACGGCGCCCCGCACTGTTACGGCATGGATCATGACGAAGGCCACGCGGGGCGACGTCATCGTCTGGGGCGCCAACGACTCCGGCCGGCAGTTTCGTTTCGGGCATATCCGCGGCCGCATCGGAATGACGCCCTTCGGCGGATACTATTACATGAAGGAATACACCAACGACGACAAGTGGCACCATATCGCCGTCGTCGTGGGTGAATCCGAGTTGCCGAATCTCCATGATGATGTGACCCTGTATCTCGACGGCGAGGTCGCCATTATCGACGATATCGG
>DSDB01000041.1 GCA_011057845.1 Phycisphaerales bacterium
AATATCGCCGGCCAAGACGGTCGCCGTGCGTTTGCGTCCCAGGCCTTCAAACTGGTGGATGTGCATGACCTTCTGCTGGGTGTGCGATCCCCGGCGGTCGATGACCGTCACGACCTCGCCCTCACTGATGCGGCCGGCGAAGACGCGGCCAATGGCCACGCGACCGACGTAGTCGGAGTATTCCTGGCTGGTGACCAACATCTGAAGCGGCAGGGCGGGGTCCGCCTTCGGCGCGGGGATGTGCTCGACGATGGTCTCGAACACGGCCTTCATATTGTCCGTCCCGTGTCTGAGGTCCCGCGTGGCCCAGCCTTCGCGCGCCGAGGCGTAGAGGATCGGAAAATCCAGGGCCCGCTCATCGGCGTTGAGGGCCACGAGCAGATCGAAGACCTCGTTGACGACGTCGTCGGGACGGGCGTTCTCGCGGTCCACCTTGTTGATGACGACAATCGGCCGCAGGCCGTGTTCGAGCGCCTTGCTGAGCACGAACCGCGTCTGGGGCATCGGGCCCTCGAAGGCGTCGACCAACAGCAGCACGCCGTCGGCCATCTTCAGGACGCGTTCGACCTCGCCGCCGAAATCGGCGTGTCCGGGCGTGTCGATGACGTTGATCTTGTACTCATTGCCCCGGCGGTCGGTGTAGTTGAGGGCGCAGTTTTTGCTGAGGATGGTGATGCCCCGCTCGCGTTCGAGGGGGTTGGAGTCCATGATAAGGCTGTGCTCGGCGCCGGCGAGCTTGTCGAGGTACTCGCGGCGGAACATGCCGGACTGGTACAGCAGCCGATCCAACAGCGTGGTCTTGCCGTGGTCGACGTGGGCGATGATGGCGACGTTGCGTATGTAATCCGAATACATCAGAAGCCTTGTTGTCAGTAGTCGATTCCCAATTGTGCGGCCTGGCCTGTGTGCATCGGGTCGTCAACCCCGCCCAATCGTAAGTTGGGATACACTCCACGAATTCACAGGATAGACGCCCAGCCCCGCAATAGTGATCAATCCTACCCTCACCGACGGAATTGTCAAGGGTTGTCGTGCGGATTCTCAGGCGGCCCCATCCAGACGGCCGAAGTCCTGGCCTCCAGCAGGGTGTCCATCCGTCCACCGGGCCCGACGACGCCACCTTATACGCCGATGCCCACTCCTGGATCCGGCCGAAGTGCCGCTGGGCCATCAGGTCGCTGATAAGGCTCCAGAACTGCCTCCGCACCCGTTACCTCCACCTTTCGGCCACGGGCGGGGTCCGGTACATTCTCCGCCCGACGAAAGCACACGAATCCAGTGATGGCTTCCCCGGAAAATGTACCGGACCCCCTCGATTCACTGGACAGGCCGCCGGCAGGCGGATAGAAAGTAATCAAGATGGCCCCATGCGTGGGAGCCTGTCATGCATAGAAGGCTCCGAAAAGGCATACTGGCCGAACAAGCCGGCAAAATGAAGGCCTCGTCATGAACGCAAGAGTGCAACTGGATCGGGACGCCCTGGCCGGGTTCTGCCGCAAGTGGCGGATACGCGAATTGTCCATCTTCGGCTCGGCCCTGCGCGATGATTTCGGCCCGGACAGCGACCTGGACTTCCTGGTAAGTTTCGAGCCGCAGGCTGGGTGGGACCTCTGGGACCTTGTGGCCTTGCGCGACGACCTGATGTCCATCGTTGGACGCGACGTCGATGTCGTCGTCAGAGAGGCCCTGCGCAACCCTTATCGACGCAAGCAAATCCTATCCCACCACGAGGTGATTCATGCCGCCTGAGGAGAGAGACAACGCGTACCTGTGGGATATGCTGGATGCCGCCCTGGCCATTGAGGAGTTTGTATCAGGACAGACATACAAGGACTATCTGTCCAATCGCATGATGCGGGGCGCGGTCGAACGAAACGTCGAGGTCATCGGCGAAGCAGCACGACGGGTTTCTGAGGCGACAAAGCAATCGCACCCTGAGATTCCATGGCGAGCTATCGTTGGCCAACGTAATGTCCTGGCGCACGAATACGACGAAGTCCTCCACGAGGCTATGTGGGCCGTGGCGACGCGACGCATCCCCGCATTGATTGTGGCAATAAGGCGTATCCTGCCGGACGATACCCAGGGAGCATAACGCATGCACACCTCCGGGCGTCGGGAAACGGCACAGCAGGCGAACCAGACTGCCGCAGATGCGCTTCGGTTTCCTCAAGGATGGGGCGGATCCTGCCGTTCCCGTGGCTGAAAGTCCCACCGGAACTCCTCGATAGGGCTTGTTTCCCGGTGGAAAATCTGCTATAATGATGCAGGTACAGGCGCCTGTTGAAGTGGCGATAATATGCCGACCGGACGCTCAAAACTGCTCTCCAACGCGAGGGGGGGGCTCATTCTGCTGTTGGCCCTGTTCTGGACCGTGTCCTGGGCCGGCGAGACCCCTCCATACCC
>DSDB01000537.1 GCA_011057845.1 Phycisphaerales bacterium
CAGCAGAAGCCGGCGACACGGAGGTGATTGGCGCCTGGTGGCGCCCCTGGTCTTCAAAACCAGTGCGGGGTCTAAAAGGTCCCGGGTGGGTTCGATTCCCATTCGCCTCCGCCATTTTTTCCCGCCGGCCGGCGAACAGATTCGCCGTCGGGCCGCTATATGACCGATATACCGGTATGCCCAACAGACACGCAAAAATCGCGGTTTTCGCCCTTCTGGCCCTCATCGGTGCGGCCTTGGTCGTCTACGGCCTGGCCGCCCACTCCACCAGTGTCGCCCCAAAAGACCCCAACGACCCCAACGTCGTCGCCAAGTCCGAGCTTGAACTGACTCGGGAGGCGACCGTCGGAGGCGTCCAGCGGGATGAGGCGGGCCAGATACGCAAGACCTACGACAAAGACCCGCCCAAGGCATGCCCCACCTGACCCGGCTAACAGCCGATCATGGTGCCCATGGTCATGAAATCCGAACGACGCAGACTCTCATCCTGGTTTATCCACCATAGAATCTGGGTGCAGCTATCCTTCCTCGCGGTCTGGCTGTTGCCATTGGGGGGGCGCCTGCACGGGGTCTGTGCGCCGGTGTTTCATTGCTACGCCTGTCCGCTGGCGACCTTTGCCTGTCCCATCGGGGTCCTCGCGCAATTCAGCGCCCTGCACGTATTTCCCTTTATCGCCGTAGGGGTTCTTGTTCTCGTGGGGTCCGCGTTCGGCACGCTGGTCTGCGGGTGGGCCTGTCCGTTCGGCCTGTTGCAGGATGCGGCCGGGAAGATCCCGACGCCCAAGTTCGACCTGCCCCGCTGGACGGGGTACTTCCGCTACGTCGTTCTCGTCGGGGCCGTCCTGGCGATACCGTATTTCTTCGGCGAGCATCATCCGCTGTTCGTTTGTCGGTTTTGCCCGGCCGGCGTCCTGGAGGCGGGCGTGCCCAACATCGTCAAACAGGCGGCCGCCCGCGCGCCCATCAACTGGCCCAACGCCATCAAACTGGCCGTCCTGGGCATATTCCTGGTCGCCATCTTCTTCGTGCGGCGGCCGTGGTGCCGGATCTTCTGCCCGCTTGGCGCGATCTTTTCGCTGTTCAACCGGGCGTCGGCCTTTGTGCTTCGCCTTGACCCGGCCGCATGCACCGACTGCAAACGCTGCCACCGGCTCTGTAAGTTCGGCATCGAACCCGAGAAGAGCCCCAACGCCCTGGCCTGCATCCGCTGCCTCGAATGCACCAAATGCGGCCCGGGGGCCCTCAAGCTCCAGACTATCTTTGGCAAGCAACCCACCGCGGTCGGCCAGGCCGGCATCGGCTCTCCATCGGCCAGACCCTGACTAAGGCACGAACCAGGGAATCCGTGTGTGCTACCCAGTACACACCATGAAACACGAATATCACTGCTGCCGCCATTGGATTCCCAGGCAGCCGTCGAGGCGGCGGCGATAGAGTGGACTGAAGGCGGCGACGGCCATGAAGGGCAGGTTCACCAGCAGCACGATCAGGGCGAAGATCATCGCCCCGGCCGGCAGCACGGCCACCATCTTCCAGCCGTTGCCGCAAATCAGTGCCACCGGCATGTACAGCAGCGAAAGGACCAGCCCGCCGCCGACCATCCCAGCCGCCAGCCACAACACGAACCGACCCAGCGAGTAGTCCGCCCGGCACCGCCACCAGGCCGTAACGTAGCCGCTGACGGCGATGGCCGTCAGTATCAGCACCACGAGCATCAGTTGAACCGTGTACCCCGTCAGGCCGGTGCCGGCGCCGATGACCGCCACCAGGCCCACCATCAGCATCACGGCCGCGGCCGCAACCCCCCGCAGCAGGCCGCCGCATCGCGCCAGTTCCTCCCCCGCCAGCCAGAGCACCGCCGTCCCCAGCGTCAGCGAGTACACCATGATGCCTATCGCCTGCTCGGCCCCGGCGTCAAAGGGCAGCAGCCAGCGAACGGCCCACCAGACGACCACCGTCAACACGGGCGCCGCCAGAATCACCATCGCGCGAGGCGTATAGTTCGACTTCGAGAAGAGCACCGCCGGAATCAGCGTCAACCACACCAGCAGACCCAGCGCCAGGTTGTACCACCGGAACGTCAACAGGGTCGGCTGGCCCTGCTCTGAGGTCAACTCGCCCAGCGCCTCCCAACTCGGCACGATTCGCAGTGCGCCGACGCCGCGCAGCGGTATCCGCCAGAGGTATGTGAAGCGGCCGTTAACGCTGTGCTGGAACATGCCGCCGCCGATCTTCTTGTCGCCCCGGAATACGTCGAACTGAGGCTCGGACCCGACAAACCGGGGCTGATAGCGGTTGCGAAGGGCATCGAGGACGAAGTATTCCAGGTACAGCACGCGGCCGTCCTGCTCCACGACGATCACCTGTCGCAGGGGCGCGCCGACGTTCAACGTCGTCTGCTCGCC
>DSDB01000289.1 GCA_011057845.1 Phycisphaerales bacterium
AGGTGGCCGCGGCCACCTGCCCGATGGTCATCATGTACCAGTCCAGCCGCTTGCTCTGGCACCTGGCCGGCAAGTACATCATCAAGACGCGATACCTGTCTCTGGTCAATATCCTCGCCGGGCGCGAGTTGGTCCCAGAGTTCATGCCCTATTTCACCTCGGTGGACCCCATTGTCGATGCCGTCGTCCAACGCCTCGAAGACCCACCCGAACTGGCCCGAATCAGCGCCGCTCTCAAGGAGCTTGTCCACCCACTGGCGGCCAGGAAGGCCGGGGATGAAACGGCCGGGGTCGTCCTCGAATTGCTGGGGTCGGCCCGTGGGTGAGAGCAGTCAGACGACGGACAGCCCGGAGGGCAACGCGATTCGCTGTGGCCGAACGGGCGGACGAGTGGACATCGACGCGACGCTCGCCTGCCTGGGGGCGCTGGTGTTCTGGTCCGTCGGGCCGATCTTCATCAAGTATCTGTCGCCGTTTGTCGATGCCTGGACCCAGAACGCCCTTCGTTACACCGTGGGTTGTCTGTTCTGGCTGCCTCTGCTGGCGGTTGCGATGCGAAAGGGGACGTTCGACCGGCGTCTCTGGAAGGCCGCCATCATCCCGTCGGTCGCCAACGTGATCATGCAGAGCCTGTGGGCAACGGCGTTCTACTTCCTCAAGCCGGCGTTTATGACCATGCTTCTGAAGACCAATGTCCTCTGGGTCGCCGCGTTCTCGCTGGCGGTCTTTCCACGGGAACGGGTCCTCGTCCGCAGCAAGCGATTCTGGACGGGCCTGGGGCTGAGTGTGGCCGGGGTGGCCGGGGTGCTATGCTTCAAGCCGGATTTCTCAGCCCAGGGCACGGGTTTCGGCATCTTCCTGACCATGATCGCCGCCGTCATGTGGGCCGCGTATGTGCTCGCCGCGCGAATGGCCTTCAGCGGGACCGACTCACGGCACAGCATGGCCGTCGTGACGATCTACACGGTGGCCGGCCTCTGGGTGTTGGCCGGTCTGTTTGGCGACGTCGGCCGGGCGGCGAACCTGACCGGCACGGCGTGGGCCGTGGTCGTGGTCTCGGGGATTACGAGCATCTCTCTGGCTCACGCCCTGTACTACGCCGCCATGCGCCGCATCGGAGCGACCCTTCCCGCCCTGATCGTCCTGGCCCAGCCCTTCCTCGTCCTGGCCATTTCCTATTTTATGTTCGATGAAAGCCTCGTCCCCCTGCAACTGCTCAGCGGCCTGGTCCTGCTGGTTGGCTCGGCCATCGCCATCTGGGCCCAGGAACACCTCGGACGGGCTCCGACAGATCCGAAGCACGACTCCGAGGATCTGTGACGAGGCCACTTTCAGAAAAGACGTTATGCTGTCCTTTGAACGAATACTGAGGTTCTACACGCGCCACATGGCCGTGTGGGTGGTGTTGTTCGGGGTTCTGGCGTATTTCTGCCCCGGGCCCTTCAACGCCGTCGGACGGTACAACAAGCATTTCTTCGCCCTGACGATGTTCGGCATCGGCGCGGTTCTCGACGTCGAGGACTTCAAACGCATCGTCCGCCATCCGCTCATCGTTGTGATCGGCTCGGCGGCTCAGTTTACGATTATGCCGCTGGGGGCCTTCGCCCTGGCCAGGCTCTTCCGGCTGCCTCCCATGCTGGCGGCCGGCCTGATCCTCACGGGCGCCGCGCCCGGGGCGATGGCCAGCAACGTCATGAGCTACATCGCCAAGGCCGATACCGCCTATTCGGTCTCGCTGACCACGGTTTCGACGCTGCTGTGTCCGCTGCTGACCCCCGCGCTGACCTGCCTGCTGGCCGGGTCCGTGCTGCCGGTCAGCTTCTGGGGTATGGCTCTGGATGTCATGCTCATGGTCGTTGTACCACTGTGGGTCGGCTTTGCCGTCCGTCGTTATTCGGGGCGCCATGTCGAGAAGATCCTCGCTGTTTTTCCCGCCATCAGCGTTACGTTCATTGTCTTCATCTGCTCGCTGGTAATCGCCTCGAACCGCGACCGTCTGGCCCAGGTAACCGGCCCGGTCCTGGTGATTGCGTTGTTGCTCAACCTTTACGGCATGGTCGGCGGCTATGGCGTGGGAACGGTGTTTCGTATGGACCGGCCCCGCCGCAGGACCCTGACCATCGAGATCGGCATGCAGAACGCCGGACTGGGTGTCGTCCTGGCCAAGGCGCACATGGGGCCGGAGGCGACGATCCCGGCGGCCATCTTCGTCTTCGTCTGCATCATCACGGCCTCGGCCCTGGCGGCCGCATGGCAGCGTCGCGACGCGGCCGGGTCCACGAATACCGCCTGATTCCCGGGAAACCGCGAACAAACCGCCCCGCAGCGCCTATTTGAAGGATAAAACGCCAAGTAGGGCCGTTGGTGTGTGTTGCGTTCATTGCTCACGGCTGCTATACTAA
>DSDB01000397.1 GCA_011057845.1 Phycisphaerales bacterium
AGCCTGGAGTCGCTGGCCAACTGCGATACGAAGGCGTGCTTCACACGCATCCGGCTGCCCAGGCGGGTGATGGACCTGCCGATGCCCCAGATGCGGCTGGTTGATATGCGGAACCAGCCCGGTGTGGATCGCGGGTCCTGCTTGCTGTCCGAGCCGCTGGCCGAGGCTCTGCGCCGGACGCTGGAGCGGGAGGAACAGGCGATTCTGCTGCTGAACCGGCGGGGGTACAGCAATTTCGTGTTCTGTCCTTCCTGCAAGCACACTCTGCACTGCCGCAATTGTGATGTGACGTTGACGTTCCACAAGCGCAAGGGCGAGCGGCCGCCGACCATGAAGACCATCACCGGCAGCCATATTGGCTCCGGCTACGCCGTCTGCCATTACTGCCTGGCCCAGACGCTGGTTCCGGAGAAGTGCCCGTTGTGCGGCAAGAAGATGGCGATGATCGGGCTGGGTTCGCAGCGGCTGGAGGAGGAGCTGGGCCGGCGGTTTCCGCAGGCAAGGGTGCGGCGGATCGACAGCGATTCCATGGCTGGGGGGGATTACTACGGCCTGCTGGAAGACTTCGGGGCCGGGCGCATCGATATCCTGGCGGGCACACAGATGCTGGCTAAGGGCCTGCACTTTCCCAATGTGACGCTCGTGGGCATCGTCAGTGCCGACACGTGCCTGTATCTGCCTGATTTTCGGACCAACGAGCGGACATTTCAGTTGATCCGGCAGGTAGCCGGGCGGGCGGGGCGGTGCGAGAAGCCGGGAACGGTGTATGTCCAGAGCTTCATGCCGGACCAGCCGGCTATACGGTTCGCCGTCGAGGGGGATTGGGAGGGGTTTGTGGCCGAGGAACTCAAGTGCCGCAAGGCGTGCAACCTGCCGCCTTACCACCGTCTGGCGAGGATTGTCCTTCGGGATCAGAGCTTCGAGCGGCTCCAGGCGGCCTGCGATGCCATGAAGCAGCGGCTCGACGGGATTGTGGCCTGTGGTCCGTTGGAGGTGGCGATCCGGGGTCCGATGCCCGCGGTGATCAGCCGGATTCAGGGCTTCCACCGGATGCAGGTCATTATCCAGGCCCCCGACGCCGGGACGATGATGAGGCTGTTTTCGAGCCTGCGACGGGCCGGGCCGCTCAAGCCGGCGGTAAAAATCGCAATGGATGTTGATCCCGTCAATTTATTGTAGTTGCATACGCCGACTGACTGGGGTATAATTCAGTGTTTGTTGCCCGGGGAGTAGCTCAGCTTGGCTAGAGCGCTGCGTTCGGGACGCAGAGGTCGCTGGTTCAAATCCAGTCTCCCCGACTTGGCCGTGAAGACGGCCTTTTTGCGAGGAAGTCAAACGGCTTTTTCCTTTGCAGTCATCCTGACGGGTGGATGTCTTCGCATCGGGATTCCGCTTAGGGTATTCCGAATACTCACGCTGCTGGCCCGCATCACGGGTGAGATGGACATTTTCACCAGAACACTTCCCCAAGGCCTTCGAACTCCAGCGCGTTGTACGGATGACCGTATGGATATTCGCCCCGGCGAACCCCTGCGGCCCTCTTGTTTTCCGCCTGATATGTTGTATCATCACATTCGTATGGCCCGGTGCGTCTATGGGCATGCACAAGAACCGGCGCACCAGGCATTCTTGCATGAGGTGTGTGTTATGAAGATCAGGACTGTTCTTGTACTACTGCTGATCTCGGCAGAGGTGGCATTGGCGCCGCCCATGAGCGTCCAGGTGCGCAGCGCCAAAGTGCGGGCGACGGCCTCGCAATTGGCAACGGTTGTGACGACCGTGGACTATGGCGTCGTGGTGGAGGCCAGGGCGTTGGACAAGGGCTGGTATCCGGTAACCACCAGAGACGGCAAGACCGGCTGGCTGCATGAGTCGGCGCTGTCAAAGAAACCGATTGCCATGCGGTCGGGCACGTCCGATGCGGCCACCGGCGTTTCCTCGGATGAGGTCGCCATCGCGGGCAAGGGCTTCAATGAGCAGGTCGAGCAGAAGCTGCGGACGGACGGAACATTTGACTTTACTTGGGTGGACAAGATGTCGGCGATTACGGTGACCGAAGAGCAGATTCAGGCATTTCGCCAGGAAGGCCATCTGCCGGGAGGCGCCCAATGAGAAACGAACGTTCCATCTTAACATCCGGCCCGGACAAGGATGCCGCGCATCAGGGGGGGCGGTCTTGGAGGAGATGCATCGTTTGGGCGGTCTGTTTGGCGGTCCTGTCGGGGCTGTACGCCGCTGTACGGCTGACCGCTGAGAGCGAGGCTGCCGGGCGCGGCGCCGCCAGGGGCCAGCGTGCGGGCTTCCTGACGGAGGATCGGGTGGACTCGATCCTTCGTGGAGTGAAGGCCTTGGAGAAGACATGGCAAGACCTGACGCCGGAGCAGGAGTATTACATCGG
>DSDB01000494.1 GCA_011057845.1 Phycisphaerales bacterium
CTCGGCGCCCATCTTGAAGCTGGCCAGGTTCGTGCTGTACAGGCTCCTGGGGCTTGTGACGCCCGCCATCGTGCAGCGGCCCTTATAGAGCTTGACACGGACCGAGCCTGTGACGTTTCGCTGGGTAATGTTCACAAAAGCGTCCAGTGCCTCGCGCAGTTGAGTGAACCACAGGCCATAGTAGACCATCTCGGCGTACTTGAGGGCCACCTGTTGCTTGTAGTGAAGGGTTTCGCGGTCCAGCGTGAGGGCCTCGAGCCAGTCGTGGGCGGCCATGAGGATCGTCCCCCCGGGGGTCTCATAGACGCCGCGAGACTTGATGCCGACGAGCCGGTTCTCCACCAGGTCCGCCTGGCCGATGCCGTGCTTGCCGCCGATGGCGTTGAGCTGCTCGATGAGCCTGACGCCATCCATGCGGCGGCCGTCGAGCTTGACGGGGATGCCCTCTTCGAAGCCGATTTGGACGTATTCGGCTTTGTTGGGGGCCTTGCCGACGGGGTTGGAGATGACGAACAGCCGGTCCAGCGGCTCATTCGCCGGGTCCTCCAGTTCGGCTCCTTCATGGCTGATGTGCCAGAGGTTGCGGTCCCGCGAGTAGATCTTCTTCTTGCTCTGCTCGATGGGGATGTTGTGCTTCCTGGCGTAATCGACGGCCGCCTCGCGGCTGGTCAGGTCGAATTTCGGGTCCTTCCAGGGGGCGACGATCTTCAACGAGGGGTCCAGGGCCATGTAGGTCAGCTCGAAACGGACCTGGTCGTTGCCCTTGCCCGTGGCCCCGTGCGCGACGGCGCGGGCGCCTTCGGCCTGGGCGACGAGGACCTGGTGTTTGGCGATCAGCGGCCGGGCGATGCTCGTGCCCAGCAGATACGCACGTTCGTAGACCGCTCCGGCCTTGAGCATCGGCCAGAGATACTCCTCGACGAACTCCTTGCGCAGATCCTTGACGATACACTTGACCGCCCCGCTGGCCAGGGCCTTCTTCTGGATCCCCGAAAGTTCATCGCCCTGGCCCAACTCCGCCGCGAAGGCGATCACCTCGTAGCCGTAGGTCTCCTTGAGCCACGGCAGAATCACACTCGTATCCAACCCCCCACTGTACGCCAACACCACCTTTTCTTTCTTTGCCATCTAACTCAACCTTACATAACCCAAGTTTTCTTGAGCTGATCCAGGCCAGACTCCATATTCATATATCCAATCCCGGCGACCGGCGGGCGGCTGTCCGAAAAACATGACATCTTCGCCCTGCGTCGAGAGCGCAATTCAGATCGGGCGAGTCGCCGGGGTAGCGAACACTCACGGCGAATGCCGACAAATAGGCCAGATCCTCCCGGTAGTCCTCCCATGCAGGCTCTAAATCGAGAACAGCGACGAGCAAGGCGACAAGATCGTGAATCTTCCCGAATGTGACCCCTGCTTCACATAACCGTGCTTTGATATACGTCTCGGCACATGGCTGGGCGTGGAAGCAGACAGCCTCGAAATTGGGGTGCTCGACCACGCGAGAGTCCCGCCGCATGGTTGCGAAGTCCCCCTTCACCTTGGCCACCCACTCAGCGGTCAACGGCTTCATAGAGGATTCTCCCTTCTGTGAGCACTTCCTGCATAAAAGGATCACCCTTTGGGCGCCAAACTCGTGGCCTATCCTTCGGCCAAACGGCTCTATTTCATTCATCGCCACCATAGATTCTATTCGGAGGAACCGATCCGCTTCAATCAACCTCCGGTAGAGTCCAGTATAGGGGTTTATCCCTGTGGTGCACAAGTTCAAAAAAGCGAGTTCTACTCATGCGAAGGAACCCTGGCTGCGCAGGCATGACGGGGTCATGGCCGACGTGCATTCGTATCCCGTGGTTCGCGGGCAACCGTCGCAATACGGAATACGACCGTGCCATTTGCGTTTGCGGCAGGGGGCGGTTGTCGCGGGCGGGCCGGTATACTACAATCGGGCCGCTATATTGCCTGACAACACGGTAAAGACAGGAGCACCCATGAACCGACGCGACTTTCTCAAGACCACGGGCCTGACTCTGACGAGCCTGGCCACCGGCTGGGCCACGGCCCAGGACACCTCCCCCGATGCCATCCTTGGCGACGCCGACGCCCGCATCAACCGCCATCGCAAGACCCGGACCGTCCTCAGGCTCACGGGCCCGGACGGCCGAACCCTGCCGCCCGATACGCCCGTCCTCATCGAGCAGACGGGCCACAAGTTCCTCTTCGGCTGCAACATCTTCAAGCTCAACCGCTGCCGGACCGACGCCGACAACGCTGCCTACGCCGAACGCTTCGCGGCGCTGCTGAATTTCGCGACGCTGCCGTTCTACTGGTGGAACTATGAACGCGAGCGCGGCAAGCCCGACGACGCCCGCTCCGACGAGATTATCCAGTGGTGC
>DSDB01000477.1 GCA_011057845.1 Phycisphaerales bacterium
GCCTTGACCGCGGGGGCATCCGGATCGGTCTTCACCGCCGGCTCCTCTCGTTCACAAGACAGGACCGCCACTGCCGCAAGAACACAAACTGTCAGCCCAATAAGCCTCATAATGCGCCCCCATTGCGGTTAGCATCATACCGATGAGACTTCATCCGGAGCCTACGGGCTCCGCCGCATATAGAAGCCCCTGATCGGAACCGTCAGCGTCTCGCCGTCTCGGATATTCACCGTGAAGGTGTCGGTGAAGACCGTCTTATTGGCCTCCTCTTTCGGCGGGGTAATCCGGACCTCGAATTGATAGCCGTTGGTGATTTCGCTCTGCTTGAGCACCTCGACAGTGCCGCCCGGCGCCGAGGCCGAGGTGATCTCAAAGGCCTCCTCGTAGTTGTTCAGGACCCATATCTTGCGTTCGATGGGCTTGCCCGCTTCGGCGTTGAAGACAATCACCTGCGGCGGCGAGAGCTTGTAACGGGGCAAGGCGTTGAAGCCGACGGACACCGACTGAGCGTCGGGGTGCGTCAGCGAGATCTCGATGAACCCGCTCAACCCGGTCTTGAGGCGATCTGGGACGATTTTGGGCTGGAGGACGAATTCGGTGGCCTTTGCCGCGGGGTCAAAATCAATGGTCAGGGCCCCGGCGGTGGCGTTGACGGCGGTAATGGAGAACGGCCTCCCGTCCAGGCTGGTCAGCTTGATCGGCTCGCAGCCGGCATTCTCCTTGTTGAGGAACAGGCTCAGCGTGGTCGGCTCGATACCGATCTTCTGCACGATATTGGCCTTGATGGCGATGGTGGCCTTGAGATTATTCGGGTCATTGGTGTTCACGTACATCGTGCGCCGCATCGCCCCGGGCCGCGAGGCGAACGTGCAGGCGACCTTGAGCGTCCCGGATTCGCCCGGGGCCAGGACCTGCTTGGTCAACTGCCCGGTGCATCCGCAGCAATCGTCCACCCGCAGGATATTCAGCGGGGCCTTGCCCTCGTTGCGGAATGCGACCTCGACGGTCTGCCGCGTGCCCGGTCCGACATCGTTGAAATCCGCGGTCATTGAGTCAAAGACGATCTTCGGGGCCGGCGCGTTGGGATCGATCACGACCACAATGGCGTCGGACACTGGTTCGTTGGCGTCGTCGGCCGGTTCGGCAGGCTCAGGGGGTTGGGGCTTAACCGCCATTGGCTCGGCGGTCGTGGCCTGCGGTTCGACAACGGGACCGGACGGGCCTTTGGCCTGCTCCTCGCACCCGCAGAACACGCCCGCCAAGATAGCCGCCAACACGATTGAAACTGTTCGATTGAGCTTCATATTCCCTTATCTCCAAAACAGTTGCAGACAGACTGCCCTGAACGGCAATGGGCCCTGTATTGTACCGATCCGCCACGACCCGTGCAAACCCTTTTCCCATCCTTGCCAAGAACCGCCCGGCGGGATAATATGGTCGCGATTGAGCTGCTCTGTATGGAGACAACTATGACCGCGGACAGTCCCGAACTATCAATTGTAGCTCCGCTGCTCGATGAGCAGGACAATATAAGGGCGCTGTACGACGAGATTACGCAGACGCTTGCGGGGCGGTTCGCCTACGAAATCGTGTTTGTTGACGACGGCAGCACGGACGGGAGCTTCAGCATCCTCAAGGAGATCCAGTCGGCCGACCCACGGGTCCGGGTCATCCGGTTCCGCAAGAACTTCGGGCAGACGGCCGCGATGAGCGCCGGTTTCGACCACTGCCGGGGTCGTATCATCATCGCCATCGACGGCGACCGGCAGAACGACCCGGCTGACATACCGGCCATGGTGGCCAAGCTCAAGGAGGGCTACGACGTGGTCAGCGGCTGGCGGAAGGTCCGCCACGACAAGGCGCTGACGCGGCGATTACCGTCGCGGATGGCCAACTGGCTTATTGCCCGGATTACCGGGGTGGCCCTGCACGACTTCGGCTGCACCCTCAAGGCCTACCGCCGCGAGGTCATCGCCGAGATGCGGTTGTACGGCGAGATGCACCGTTTCATACCCGCCCTGGCCTCGTGGTCGGGGGCGCACATCTGCGAGATGGTGGTCAACCATCGGCCCCGCACGGCTGGCGTCGCCAAATACGGCCTGGCCCGGACGTTCAAGGTGGTCCTCGACCTGATTACGGTCAAGTTCCTCGGTTCGTTTTCCACCAAGCCCCTTTACATCTTCGGCGCCCTGGGGGCGCTGAGCGCCCTGGGGGCTATCCTCTGCGGGCTGGTGGTGCTCTATCAGAAGTTCATCTCCGCTTCGGCGCTGTCCATGAATCGAAATCCGCTGCTGGTGCTGACGGCCCTGCTGGTCACCACCAGCGTCCAGTTCATCCTGATGGGCCTGATTGCGGAGCTGCTCGTGCGGACCTACCACGAATCGCAGAACCGCCC
>DSDB01000089.1 GCA_011057845.1 Phycisphaerales bacterium
GCCACGAATCAGGCTTCATCCGGCTCAGATGAGGCTTACAACGGCTCAGATGAAGCCCGCAACGGCTCGGATGAAGTCTCATCCGCCACGGATGAGGCCTGCAACGGGCCAGAGGAAGCCTCATTTGGCCCAGTGCAAACCGTCGAAATCTCACCGGGTTGGCGGGGTGGTTGGGATTTGGTGGAGGGTCAGGTGGTCGAAATCGGCCTCGAAGCGGTAGTCGTCCGTTTGGGTCGTTCGGGCGCGTAGCCAGACGGAGATTTGGTCGGTCTTCGGGCGGATCGGCTCACTCGTATAATCCACGAACAGGCCGCTTACGGCTGGTAGGAGCATCCAGTGGATCGTTGCAGCCATCGGGTCCATTGTCTGGCCCGTTGGGTCATAGCCGATCATGGCCGCGTGCTTCTCATCAACCGGCCAGGTCGCCCGCACCCGCCCCGTCAACCGGTATGTATCGGCGCTGCGCAAGGCCCCTACCGCCTGCACAAACCCTCCATCGGCTGTCTTGCTCGTGGAACTGCCCCCAAAAACCCGCGCCATATAGTCCACCCCCTCCGGCGGCTCGGCTACCAGTCGCAAGCCCGTCGCCGGGTCAATCCGAAACGCCTCCCACCCGGCCGGCATCAGATCATTGGGCCCCGCCGCGCCCGGCCGGGCCTGCCGCATATCGCCATTGGCAATCAGGTTCTCCCCCGTCACCGCATCGCCCCGGCCACCTCCCCGAAACTGTAAGGCAGTGCGTTCAACCGTCGCCGCTCGATATTCTTGTGCGTCCCCTGCGGAGGACAGTAGTCCTGGTACGAGAAGTGCCCGCCCTCATAATGCCCGTTCTCGATCACATCCGGTTTGACCGTGGAACCGAACCCGATCCAATCTTCGTGGTCCCGGGTCGCACGTTCATGGCAAGGGTCGTTTCCCTACGTAATGTCGTAGCGGAAATTGCCGACGGCGTGAGCCTGATTATATGGCGCATAGGATTCGAGCGGGTCGGGGTACAGGATGGTGTCGTATGAGGAGAAAACCGCCGGCCCTCCTTCGTCCGCCGGATGACCGTGCAGCATCTGGTAGAACTCGATACCGCTGACATTGCTGTCGGTGATGTTGGTGATGGTATACGTCTGGAGCAACACATACCGGTCGCTCTCCGCATAGCCCCACTTGTTTTCAGGGGTTCTATATGCCAAAGGAGACGCCAGGTCGTTCATATCCACGATTTCGTAGTCAATCGTTATGCGAACCTCTGCGTTGCTGATAATGGACCGGCCCGTGTCGTTCATGTCGATGAATTCCCCCAGGTCGGATACCTTTCCCTGGCTGACGGGCACAGGGTTAGTCGGATCATGCCAGCCTGTCGCTAATTCAAGCTCGAACTCGCTATTCGTGTCCCAATAGGGAAATCTGAAGTAGTCCGTCAGCCACATGGCGTGTGGATCCGTGACGATGCCGTCATAGTAGATCGCCGCCGCCCATTCGCCCGAGAGCATCTCATGGTAGCCACTCACTGGGTGAAGATCTGACTCGCCCCAATGCCACCAATCACAGAACCCACCCCCGTCAAATTTGGCGAACCAATGCGGGCTCGCAAGCAAGACAAACTTGTCCTGCGGCCTCAGCGCCGCAGACACCGGCACGTTTGCCATGCTCCACACAGAGAGCAACGCAACCAACAGAGCAAGATTCCTTCCGCGCATGAGCGAATCCTCCTTTTCGGAACTGTTACATGCTGACAAACTCCGCGCCTCGTGGACTGTGCGCCGCAACTGGGGCAACACCGAGCCACGAGAGACGGGAGGCACTCATCCGCAGCGTCCACGCCGCATCAGCACCGATCCCAACAGTAGTAACCCCAGCGTCGTCGGTTCGGGGATCTCGTGGAAGACGGTTCGAAGATAAGCGTCGTGTGTCATTTCCAAGTGAAAAGGCGCGCCATCAGCCCAGAATCCCGATACATAGTATCGGCGCTGCCGCGCATCCCATATAGCGTCGAAGCCGTGACCATATACGTTGAGTGACGCATCATCGTATACGGAGACTTGGCAATTCACGAACCCACCTGTCACCACACCAACGGCGGAGTCAGAAAAACTCAAGTAATAGTAAGTCGCTCCCCCGGTGATGGAAATGGAACTCGCGCCATACGCCGCCAGCCAAGTTGTGTGCGATGCCGTGGTGCTGCCGGTGCCAAGCACAGTGAACGTGCTGAGGCCATGCGTATGCACCTCCCATACATCGCCCCCCGTCATAACCACATTCGCGTTATCCCAGACGTTCACGACGCCGTAGATATCTCCCTCTTGGATAACGCCGTCGGCGTAGAAATCCACGACCGTCGTTGGCGGCCCCTGGCCCGTTGTCGCCCCTGCTTGCCCGCCCGCCAGGACGACCAGCCC
>DSDB01000600.1 GCA_011057845.1 Phycisphaerales bacterium
CGAGACGGAGATACCCTACCGCATCCGCAGAGTATGGAGTTGGCATGGGTAAAGGGACAGCCTCACGCGGCGTTTGTCGGCCGAGGGAATGGGCCGGCCGGTTACGGCGTCCCGGACCTCGCCGTCGCCCGGTAATGCAATCTCGACGGTCTTGTCGCGGTAGCCGGTATTGACGACCGCCAGGTAGACGCCGTCGCGGGTCGTCTCGATGGCTCGAACAACGACCTCTTTGTCCGCACAGGCATCCGGCAGCGCCCGGCTCGGCAGCGCCGGCAGCGACAGAAACGCCTGGTTGAACCGCCGCACATATTCGATATCGCCCCGGTTGAACGACCCGCCCGACAGATACCCGATATGCCACGGGTCCCCATTCGCCATGGCCCGGGCCTCGGCCAGCATACAATAGGGTCCGGCCCGGTCCACGTCGCATACGAAGTAGCCGGTCTTTCCGTCGAGCATGTCCTCATTGAGGCACCAGTGGCGTATCATCACCAGACCCGACGGCCCCGTGAACCGCTGCATGTTCTCGGCCGAGGCCACCGTGTACACCCGGTTGAACGTGTACGTCATCAGAATGCCGCGGACGTCACTGTACCGCCGCGGGTCGCTCGGCGGGCACGAGTGCTGCCACTCCCAGTCGCCCCAGGTCAACCGCGGCGCCGTCAGGGCCTTGCCGTACCAGTCCTCCGCCAGAACCTGTTGCAGGGACACCACGTTTTCGCCAAGCCGTCGCCACGGTTCAGGATTCTCGGCGACCATCGGCGGATTCCACTGCGCAAAGGACAGCCCCGACTCCGATGCGTCGGTCGTATACAGAATCAGCGGGTCATCCGTCACTTGGGCGACGCGAAGGTGGTCCCGCAAGGCCGTCAGAAACGCCTTGCGCTGCTCGAACCACCAGTCGTAGTAGCGGTTCAGCATCGCTACGTCGGCCTTCAGTTGCTCCCGCGTCACGGATTGTGAGCGGTTGGCCTGTTCGGCAAAGAGATTCAGACACCGATCCGAGAAACTAATGGGAATAGCGCTCGGCCTGGGACGAAACCACGCACCGACAAAGCGGCCCCGGTCCTTATGCCGGACAATGGTGTAGTCCAAGAGCTTCTTCGTATCGGCCAGCGTGTCCGGGGCGGTGATATCGGCGTTGGCGTTCTCGGACCAGGAGATATGCGTATACTGCCGCCCGCCGGACAGCGCGACGCACCGCCTCTGCGAACCCAAGCAGCCGGGTCCGATGCTCCCGCAGTATTCATAGTACGGCAACACGTCCAGGTCATACCGCTGGAGCATCGCCAGGATGTTGCGCCATCGCAGCCGGTGGCGGCTCTGGTTATACCAGCCCGTCCCGGAGTCCCAGCCCTGGTTGTGCCCGAACTCCAGCAGGTCCTTGCAGTACGTGTTCATGCCCAGGACCTTCATCAGCCGGGCCTTGTACTCAAACCACGCCGTCTCATCGCGGACGCCCCGCTCATCCTCCTTCGCCGAAGCCACCACTCCATCGCCCATTTCCTCCCGGAAGAACAGCCGGCGCTTCGGCAGACCGTCGGGCAACGTGGGCGCCGCATGGAGCCGCTCCAGGTCCGACACCTCAAACAACCGAATCCGCGACACGGCCAGACCCGCACTCAGCGGCACACTATTGGCGTCCGGCTGCGAGAAGATAACCCAGAATCCATCGTTCGGCTCCATCGGCCGGGACCCCTCGCCGCGGGGCTGCTCGATATCCGCGAAGCGGTCGTGCATGAAGAACAGCATCCTCCAAGGCTCGTAGCGGCCGGACAAGGGAATCTCCAGCGATTCGGGATTGCTGGATACATACTTCGGGTGCAGCGCATCGCCGACGGTCGGTCCCGTGTGCAACCCGTGCTCGGTCTCGCAGCCGCGATTGCCAATCCACATGGTTCGCGGCCTGTCCTGGGGGTACTCGACCTCAAGCACGTAGGGCCTGCCCGGTTCAAGCCGCTTACCCTTGCCCAGCCGAAATGCGAGATACGACGGCTGACCCCTGACGGCCGCCAGGACCCGGCAGGACCGCCCCAGGATCGTCTCAATCCCCCCGCCGGCCCGCGGCTCCTGCCGGAAGATGTGGCCATCCTCAGGGTCGCCGCAGTCGATCTCATCGGCCAGCGGCAATGGGCCAAAAAGCGGCCCGGCATCCACGAGCGGCCGGTCCTTCGCGGCGACGCGGGCCTGTCTGTCCTGCGGGCTCTGCTCGAAGATGACCACCTCATTGACGTTCGCCCCCGCATCCATACGGCCGAAACGCAGATACCGCGTCCGCACGTTCAGCAGATGATTGCGCCACTGCTTATAGGCGCCGCAGGGCTCGCGGAGAACCTCCCGCCATGCACCCGGACGCCCCGCCCAGACCACGAAGTCCCC
>DSDB01000159.1 GCA_011057845.1 Phycisphaerales bacterium
AAACATCGCTCCACCGCCCGCATATTGGCCTCAAACGCATCGGAATCCGATGGGTCCGCCTCCTTCCAGGGGGCGAGGAAATCGAAATCGGGCATCTTGTCCAGCAGTTCCTGCTTGAACCGCGGCGGCCACGTGAAATCCACGTGCGTGCCTGGGGTCCCGTACCCGGACACCACGACGCCGTTGACCGGCGGACACGGATACGTCCACGGGACGTTGATCGAGGCCACGGTCAGACCCTGATCGCTGAGTTGCCGCCAGAGATTCGGCACGCGGCAGGTCGCGGCGCTGGTGATATGGATACTGTCATCGCCGCAGCGATACTCCTTGAACCCCACCACACCGTGCGTGTACGGCTGGCAGCCCGTGATGCACGTCGTCCATGCGGCGGCCGTCACCGGCGGCTGGCACGACTGGAGCACGCCATAGGCCCCGGCCGTGCGCAGTCGATGCAGATGCGGCATGTGCGCTTCGACGAGCGTATCGTCAAGAACATCCCAGGTGGCCCCGTCCAGGCCGATGATCAGAACTCTGCGTCTTGTCATGGTTTTCACTCAATACGGCTGACCGTAGCGGCGAGCATATCACCCACATATCGGCCGGGCAACATCTTTCCAACCGAACAGACCCGGCAGCCCAACGACCATCAGGCCTCGATCCGCTCAATCAGATAGAGCGCCTCTTGACAGCTCCCGTGAAATAACCACCGGACATAATCCGTCTATCCGGAGTATAGGCCGTCGCCGGCTTCAGACGCTGATCATAACAGGAACCCAGGCCCAACACCACCACGGCGCCCCCGTGGATCAAGGGTTGACACTGTCAGACGCTGGACCATAGAATACCCCAAAGCCTCTCAGGAGGACGGACAAGCAGCAACCGATTTTAACCGGATACAAGGAGAATCGCATGAAGTCATCAATTCTGTGGGCCCCGCTGGCCCTTGCCGTTGCGACACTGGCGCTCAACGCATACGCCCAGACAACCGTCGTCTGGGAACGCAACACCAATGAGACCGCCGGGGCCGGCTTCGTCTTCAAGGGCGTCCCGGCCCCGTCGAGCAGCGACGCCGCCTCCAAGGCCGTCATCGCCATTGTCGACGGACGGCGGGATGGAAACGGCGGCAATCTCGATAAGCTTACCGATGGGCGGATGCCCACGGACCAGGACCAGCCGCGCGAGAACTTCTTCTTCGCGCAGAACACCGACGGCGGGCGGCTTCTGCTGGACCTGGGCAAGGTCATTGAGGTTAAGCAGGTCAACACCTACTCCTGGCATCCCAACACCCGCGGGCCCCAGGTCTACACGCTCTACGCCGCCGACGGCAAGGCCGAGGGCTTCGTAGAGCGGCCTACGAGGCCCGCCGACCCGGCCGCGGCCGGCTGGACCCTGGCGGCGAAGGTCGATACGCGGTCGAAGGAAGGCCCCGATGGCGGCCAATATGCCGTCAGCATCTCCAATCCAGACGGCCTGCTCGGCTCATATCGCTATCTGCTGTTCGATATCTCCCGCACCGAAGGCGAGGACCCCTTCGGCAACACCTTCTACAGCGAAATCGACGTCGTGGACCCCAGCGCGCCCATCGTCGCCGCCGTTGCCGAGCAACCGCAGCCGCAGGGCGGCCGCGAGGTCCTGGAAATCGACGGCAAGTACCGCATCACCATCGACACCACCGATGCCGCCGACCTGACCCAGTGGGCCAAAGATGAACTGGCGCCCGTCGTGCGGCAGTGGTATCCCAGGATTGTCGAGATGCTGCCCAGCGAGGGCTACCAGGCCCCGACAGACGTCAGCATCAACTTCAGCAGCTCCATGCAGGGCGTCGCGGCCACCGGCGGCACGCGGGTCTCGTGTGCGGCCGCGTGGTTCAGGGGGCAACTGCAGGGCGAGGCCAAAGGGGCCGTCGTGCACGAGCTCGTCCACGTCGTCCAGCAGTACGGCCGTGCCCGCCGCGGCGGCGCCCGCACCCCCGGCTGGGTCGTCGAGGGGCTGGCCGACTACATCCGCTGGTTCCTCTACGAGCCGCACACCCGCGGGGCCGAGATCAGCCGCCGGGCCCTGGCCCGTGCCCGTTACGACGCCAGCTACCGCGTCTCCGGCAACTTCATCAACTGGGTCGTCAACACATGCGACAAGGACATCGTCAAGAAGCTCAACGCCGCCGCCCGCAGCGGCGAGTACTCCGACGAGATATGGAAGGCCTCTACCGGCCGCACCCTCGATGAACTCAACGACCAGTGGAAAAAGGCCCTCGAAGAGCAACTGACGGCCGAGGAACAGGCCAACACCCTCACCAACGAGGAAAAGGCCGCCGGCTGGCGACTGCTCTTCGATGGCAAGAGCCTCGACGGCTGGCGCAACTTCAAACG
>DSDB01000301.1 GCA_011057845.1 Phycisphaerales bacterium
ACGGTGTTGGTGAAGTTGACGGTGCGGCCCTTGCCGTCGGTGAGTCGGCCGTCATCGAAGACCTGGAGCATGATGTTGAAGACGTCGGGATGGGCCTTTTCGACCTCGTCGAGGAGGATGACGCTGTAGGGTTTGCGGCGGACGGCTTCGGTGAGTCGGCCGCCTTCTTCGTAGCCGATGTAGCCGGGCGGGGCGCCGATGAGGCGGGCGACGGAGTGCTGCTCCATGAATTCGCTCATGTCGATGCGGACCAGGGCGTGCGGATCGTTGAAGAGGAAGTCGGCGAGGGCCTTGGACAGTTCGGTCTTGCCGACGCCGGTGGGCCCGAGGAACAGGAAGGTGCCGATGGGGCGGTTGGGGTCGTGCAGGCCGGCGCGATTGCGGCGGACGGCGTTGCAGAGGGCGGCGACGGCCTCATCCTGGCCGACGACGCGTTGTCGGATGCGGTCTTCCATTTCCATGAGGCGCTGGCGCTCGCCGGTGAGGAGGCGCGAGACGGGGATGCCGGTGGACTTGGAGACAACCTGGGCGATGAGTTCCTCGGTGACTTCGTTCTGGAGGAGCGTGTGCTTGCGGGCGTCGGCCAGGGCGGTTTCCTTCTGCTGGAGTTCCTTGTGGAGGTTGGCGAGGGTCTCGTATTTGAGGCGGGCGGCTTCTTCGAGGCGGCCCTGTCGCTGGGCCTGCTCGAATTGGTTCTGGGCCTGGTCGATGCGTTGCTTGAGGTCCTTGACGGCGTTGATGTCGCCCTTTTCGGATTCCCACTGGGCGGTGAGTTCATCATCCTTCTGCTGGAGTTCGGCGAGTTGTTTTTCGGCGGCTTTGAGTCGCTGTTGGCTGGCGGGGTCGGTTTCCTTGCGGAGGGCTTCGCGTTCGATGCGGAGTTGGACGATTTTACGTTTGAGCCGATCGAGCTCGGCCGGGAGCGAGTCGTTCTCGATGCGGAGCTTGGAGGCGGCCTCGTCGATAAGGTCGATGGCTTTGTCGGGCAGCCAGCGGTCGGTGATGTAGCGGTTGGAGAGGGTGGCGGCCGCGACGAGGGCCGAGTCGGTGATGCGGACGCCGTGGTGGGCGTCGTAGCGGTCCTTGAGGCCGCGGAGGATGGCGATGGTTTCTTCGACGGTGGGCGGGTCGACGGTGATGGGCTGGAAGCGGCGTTCGAGGGCGGCGTCCTTCTCGATGTGCTTTCGGTATTCGTCGATGGTGGTGGCGCCGATGCAGCGGAGTTCTCCGCGGGCCAGGGAGGGCTTGAGCAGGTTGCCCGCGTCGACGGCGCCTTCGGCGGCGCCGGCGCCGACGACGGTGTGGAGTTCATCGATGAAGAGGATGATCTGTCCCTCGGCGGCGACGACCTCCTTGATGACGGCCTTGAGGCGGTCCTCGAATTCGCCGCGGAACTTGGTCCCGGCGATCAGGGCGCCCATGTCGAGGGCGATGATGCGTTTGTCGCGGAGGCCCGCGGGGACGTCGCCGGCGTTGATGCGCTGGGCGAGGCCTTCGACGATGGCGGTCTTGCCGACGCCGGGTTCGCCGATGAGGACGGGGTTGTTCTTGGTGCGGCGGTTGAGGACCTGCATGCAGCGGCGGACCTCTTCGTCGCGGCCGATGACGGGGTCGAGCTTGCCCTTGCGGGCCATATCGAGCAGGTCGATGCCGTAGCGCTCCAGGGCGCGGTATTTTTCCTCGGGGTTGGCGTCGGTGATCTTCTCGCCGCCGCGGATGTCCTTGAGGGCGTCGCGGATCTTGTCGGCGGTGATGGAGTTGAGGCTGAGGACCTCCCTGGCGTCGCTGTCGACATCGGCCAGCGAGAGCAGGAGGTGTTCGACGCTGAGGTATTCGTCGCCCATCGCATCGGCCTTGTTCTGGGCGTCGAGGACGACACGGCTCAGCGCCGGATCGGGCATGAGCTGGCTGCCTGGGGCGTTGCCCCGCGGCAGGCGGTTGAGTTCGGCCTCGGTCATTTCGCGGATGCGTCCCGGGTTGGCGCCGATCTTCTTGAGGATGCCGACGGTCAGGCCCTGGTCATCGCCGCAGAGGGCGGCCAACAGGTGCAGGGGGGTCAGGACCGTATGCGAGCGGGCCATCACGAGCTGCTGGGCGGTGGCGAGGGCCTCCTGGGCTTTCAATGTGAATTTATCGAATTTCATGGGCAAAACCTTAAGTTGGGACTCACGACTCAGGACCCAGGACCCAAGACCTAAGACCCCATATCCGCCAGGCACACCATGGTTGTCTGCGCGGGTGTCGTCGTCGAGTTCATGGTGCAAACGATGTGCCGGGGCGGCCGATGTTGCGTAAGTGCTGAAAAGCAAAGGCTTTATGCTGTGGCCGGGCGAGGCGGTCATGCCAAATTGGCAGGGGGGG
>DSDB01000127.1 GCA_011057845.1 Phycisphaerales bacterium
CTTGCTCATCATCGAGGCGGCGGTCATGAAGTCCAGCTTCTCGGGATACTGTCCGGTCAACTCGGCGCACAACTTCAAGCCCGCGATGGCGCTGTGCTCATCCATCGCCGGCATCTTCATGCCGGGCAGAGCCGTGTAGTCCGCCGGGATGACAGGCGTGAACGTCGCGGCGTCCACCGGATAGTCCCACTGGAATTCGTGGATCACCGCGTGTATTTCCATTTCCATCATTCGCATATCCATGTCGAGGCGGACGGGGTATTGTGTCTTCACATCGACCCAGATTCTCACATCCACGCCCGCTCCCATCCCGGCCAGGAAGTTCGGATCGGTCGTGCGGAATCCTTCGACGTCCACGCCGTCGATCCGGGATCGGCCCAGGCTCTCATACTTGCTGTTCAGGACCTGCTGGAGCATGGCGCCCGGATCGTAGTTCTGCCGCCGCGTCGTCTCGACCATCGAATCGTCGAGTTCCATGCGCCGATACTGCTTCGTGGCCGGCATAAGCGAGATCATGACCTTCTCCTGGGGCAGCATGTAGATTTCTGAGCTCTGGATGGTCCCGCCGTTGGGGTCCGGCATGGACATGGTCATCTTCATGCCGTAATCCTGTGAAACCAGGACGGTGGTCTGCATGTTCTGATTCAGGTCCTGGCCGGTGGGCACCTTACCCGTGATTGTACCTGTCATCTGGTACATGTAGGCGGTTGCCTGCTGGACCTGCATCAGCACGTCCGCCAGCACGATTCCCGATCCCGTTCCCGTCCACATGACGATTCCCATGATACCCGCAATAACGATCACCGCCGCGGCGGCGAGTTTACTCAGTGGACTTCTCATAAGATTTCTCCTGACTATGAGGCTCTTGGTGGCTTGCCGGGCCGCTTCGGTTGTGTGGTGGGCATCCCATTCGCTTCGCTCAGGACAGGCCTGCCCGCGGTTCAAGGGCGAGACGCCCTCGCCACCGGCCTCAAGTTGGGCGGCCTTCTCGCGCGTAATGCGCTCCCAGACCGCCGGTTCAAGGTTCTTCCGTGCGAGGGCGTGGCCGTTGCCCGTCAGCCGGTCGTGCAGCGCCTTGGTCTGCTTGAATTCCGCCAGGCACCCAGGACAGCCCTTGATGTGCTCGACGACTGATTGTTTGGCATCGGGCTTGAGCAGGCCGTGGATCAGGGGCGTGATCAGGTCTTTGCATTTGTCGCAGTTCATGGCGTGGCCTCCTGAGCAAGGCTCTCCTGCCGGCTGATGGCGCTTCGAAGCATGGCGTACGCCCTCGAAAGCGTCTTGGTGACCGTCCCGATGGGCATGTCCAGTTGCCGGGCAATCGCCACGCAGGAACAGTCGCCGTAGTAACGCAGTAGTATGATCTTCCGATACGGGTCAGGGAGTGCGGCGATCGCCGACTCCAACGCGAGATCCTGTGAAAACTCCGGAGCTGCAGTCTCCGTAGACACAGACCGCACCAACTCTCTCTGGCGCCGCACCGACTGCTTTCGCACGTGCTCCTTGGCGACGCGGTCGGCAATGCCGAGCAGCCAGGAGAAGAAGGATTCGGGTTGTTTGAGCGTTTTCATCTTGAAGTACGCCCTGACCAGTGTCTCCTGGGCCACCTCTTCGGCGGTCTCGCAGTTGCCCAGCCTGCCGGCCACGCTCGCCAGCAGCGGCCCCTGATACCGCTTGACAAGGTGGCGATAGTCGTCCGGATGGCCGTCCAGACATCGCTCCACGTAGTATCGATCCGTTTCCGACATGTCTGCGCACCTGTGTTTTCGTGAGGACTTCGCGTTGTTCACTATATAGTGCGGGCGAGGCGGTTTTTGCGGCAGAAAAGTAGTTCAAAATCAAGAACAAGCATGCAAAGAGCAAAACGACAAAGCAAAGACCAGGAAGTCAAGGGGTGGCGGCCTTTCGTGCCGGCGAAGGGCCGGACGCCCGTATCACGTGGCATGGGCTTCCAAGCCATGCTGCATCGGCAGGCCTGTCCTGAGCGAAGCGAGCGGGATGCCGATGCCACGTCGATTTCCCCGGCCCTTGCCTTCGGCAAAGGCCGCCACCCCCGTTGCGGCGTCGGGCGTCGGTCATAGTTTTGCGTTTTGCTGTGTATATTTGATTTTTGCTCTTTGCTATTTGATTTTCTTGCTCAGCCCTTGCTGGTCAGATAGATGGCCTGCTCGGCCAGGAGGTTGGGGGCCACGCGGATGGGGCTCATGCGCGTCTTGATCAGCGGGATGCGTTTTTCGATGCGGACGTGCAGCCGCCGGCAGAAGCTCTCGAAATCACGGAGACTGAGGCAGTGGATATTCGGCGAGTTGTCCCAGGTGAACGGCAGTTGCCGGGTGATAGGCGCCCTGCCGCGCAGCAGC
>DSDB01000254.1 GCA_011057845.1 Phycisphaerales bacterium
CGCTGAGAACCCGGCCGGGCTGCGGCTCTTGATGACGTGGGATGGTGCGGCCGCCGCCCAGGTGTCCGCGCCGCTGGGTCCGTTCTTCGGCTGCTCCGATGCCGGCCGCCCCGCCACGGACGTCAAGGGTCTGTGGACGGGTTTTGCCGACGGTTGGTTCTATTGCTACCTGCCGATGCCATTTCACACCTCCGCGAAGATCGAGATCGCCAATGACATGGATGCACAGGTCGCCGTCACGGCACAGGCCGGATGGATTGCCCGGCCGCCGGATGACGATGCGGCGTACTTTCATGCCAGGCGGTACGACCACGCCCTCGTCGAACCCGGCAGGGATTACGAGGTCCTGGATGCAACCGGCCGCGGGCACTTCGTCGGGATTGTGATGGATCGGCCGGGACACATGGAGGGCGACGATTCCTTCTTCGTCGATGGGGCCCGGGAGCCGGTGATCCGGGGCACGGGCACGGAGGACTTCTTCAACTTCGCGTGGGGCCTGAGCCATACGGGGGACTACGCACTGCATGGAATCACGATCCAGGGCGGCCCGGTGTGCTATCGGATGCACATACCCGCGACGGTCCCGTTCGCCAGATCGCTGAAGATCACCTGGGAGCACGGCCACGACGTCCAGGCCGGCCCCAACACCCACCAGGGCCGCTACAGCGGTGTCGTGTTTTACTATGTGTTAGGCGAATGATATGACGGACAACGGCGGTATGATTCGTGTGGGCGATTTCGTGGAGGTCATTCATGATCAGGACGGCGATATTGACAATCAGTGATAGTTGTGCGGCCGGGCGCACGCAAGACGCCGGCGGGCCGGCCATAGCCGAGATGCTCGATGCGGCGTTGTACGAGGTCTGCGCCGCCAGGGTGGCGTCGGACGATGCGGGGGCCATCCGCAATGAACTGAAGATGTTCTGCGACGTCGAGGCGGTGGACATTGTCCTGACCACCGGCGGCACGGGCTTCGGGCCGCGGGATATCACGCCGGAGGCCACGGCCGAGGTCTGCGAGCGGCTCGCGCCGGGCCTCGGCGAACTCATGCGGGCCGAAGGCCTGCGGCACACGCCCACAGCCGCCCTCTCCCGCGCCGTCGCCGGCATTCGCGGGCGGACCCTCATCATCAACCTGCCCGGCAGCCCCAAAGGCGTCCGCGAGAGCCTCGCCGCCATCCTCAAGGTCCTGCCCCACGCCGTGAAGATGATGGCCGGCGGCGGCCATTGACGGGGACACGGATTTGTACGGATGGGTTGTTCTATGAAGCAGTATGGTTTGATATTCGACGTCGATGGTGTTATCGCCAATACCGAGGCCGTCAACGCCCGCGTCTCGATCCGCGTATTCGAGGACCTCTTTGGGCTCTACGGCATCAGGCGGGAGGACTTCGAGGCGGGTCTCGGCCGCGGGGCCGCCGACTACGTCCGAGCCGCCGCCCGCGTCCACGGCCTGCAACTATCCGATGAGCAGGTCGAGCGCGCCACGGCCCTGCGACAGGAGTATTTCCTCAAAGTCCTGAGCGCCGAGCCGTTGCCCCCCTTGCCCGGCGTCATGGAACTGATCGACAGCGGCCTGGCAAGCGACGACTTTCGCCTGGCCATCGCCACCAGCGGCACGCTCGAAAAATCCCGCGCCGTCCTCGACGCCACCGGCGTGCCCTACGACCGTATGGTCTACGTCAACGGCAACGACGTGAAGAATAAAAAGCCCGACCCGCAACTGTTTCTCGTCGCCATCCAGCGCCTGGCCCTGCCCGCCGACCGGTGCGTCGTTATCGAAGACGCCCCCAACGGCATCGAGGCCGCCCTGGCCGCCGGCGTCAGGGTCGTCGCCGTCACGACCTCCGCCACCGAAGACAACCTCGCCGACGCCCACCTCATCGTCGACTCTCTCGAAGAACTCGACCTGAACATGCTGCGAAACCTCATCGACGCCTGAGACCGCCGCATCCGCCGTCGGGATGCTGGAAAAGAAGCAGACCGCCGCGGTACAATGCAGACACCGGGCGGCATAACGGGTATCATGGGTCTGTGGTGCGGCCCGAGTGGCTCGCGGGTTTCTTATGCGTGCATGGATACCATCCCGTTGTCGTGCAAAGGAGGTTGGAACGGTATGAGACGCCTATGGGTATTCGTTGTCCTGCTGGCGATGTCGGTTGTGGCGGCCGGGGCGGTTACTCCGCTGGATGTGTACCTGGACGCGGCTGATGCGGCTTACAGTTACACGCTGGCGCGGACGGACAAGTTGGAGGGGGCGACGGCCTACGTGCTGGATATGACCAGCCAGTCGTGGCGCAGCGACAAGGAGGTCAACCGCACGCTCTGGCGGCACTGGATGGTAATCGTCAAGCCGGA
>DSDB01000521.1 GCA_011057845.1 Phycisphaerales bacterium
ATTCACGTCAGAGTCCGCGCTTACGTTTCACTCACGCAGGAAGGAGGTAGCAGCACGTCGCAATGAGAGTATGAGTATGACACAAGGCATCGAGACGCAAAATGATTGTTGATTCTTTAGAAGGAGGATCACCATGAGTAAAAGATTAACATGTTTCACCCTGGCGCTGCTGTGTATGGCGGGTATCGCCGCGGCGGCCGACAACGTCGCGGTGGAGATCTGGACCGGCCGAACCGGCACCAACATCGAAGACCACGTCGGAACGGGCGTGCGCCCGGTCTATCCCGGCGCCGCCAATATGTCCTGGCGGACCAATCTCTTCGAGTTGCCCACCGGCGACAACAAGACCGCCCAGTTCCCCGGATTCCCCAACCCGGCGGACAACTACCTCGGACGCATCTTCGCGTACATCGTTCCGCCGGCGACGGGGGCCTATACCTTCTGGCTCTGCACCGACGACGACGGCCGCTTGTGGCTGAGCACCGATGAGTCGCCCGACAACGCCACGCAGATATGCGCCATCGACGGCTGGTGCCCGGCCAACGACTTCAGCAGCACCGGCGGCAGTGGTGGCCACACGAACATGCGTTCGGCGGCGAGAACTCTGACGGCCGGCCAGAAGTACTACATCGAGGCGGCCGTCAAAGAAGGCGGCGGCGGCGACCACATCTACGTCCACTGGGACGGCCCGGCCCCCATCGGCTCCAGCCACGTCGCCATCGCCGAGCAGTACCTGGCGAAGGTCATCCAACCCCAGGACCTGCCCGCCCGGAATCCCGACCCCGCCGACGGCGCCCGGCTCGCCGTGCCCGGCAAGACCCTCTCCTGGACGCCCGGCGAGTATGCGGCGCAGCACCACGTCTACTTCGGCACCAATGCCACCGACGTGGCCAACGGCACCGGCGGAACCGACAAAGGCCTGCAGACGGAAAACACCTATCTCGTCGTAGGCCTGACCCCGGGGACCACCTACTACTGGCGTATCGACGAGGTCAACAACGTCACCCCCGGCAGCCCCTGGATCGGACCGGTCTGGAGCTTCCGCATCGCCTCGCTCAAGGCCGAGAACCCCACTCCACCGGACGGCACCGTGAATGTCATAAAGACAACCCCATTGAGTTGGGAGGCCGGTTACGGCGCGTTTGGCAGCCGCGTTATGATGGGCACCAGCCCAACCGCATTGACGCAGAAGTCGCTCAGCGGAGGCACTTCGTATACGCCCACCGGTCTGGCCGACGACACCACGTACTACTGGCGCATCGACTCCACCGCCGACGGGGTGAACTGGGTCATCGGCGACGTCTGGTCCTACACGACCATCCCGCTGTTCCCCGTGACCGACCCCAACCTTGTCGCGCACTACTTGCTGGACGAAGGCGAGGGCACAACCATCCTCGACACATCCGGCAATGCGCATCATGGCACCGCCCTCGGTAATCCCACCTGGGTCCCCGAAGCGATGGACGGTGGCGGTCTGCAGTTTGACGGAATCGACGACAGTGTCCGTGTCGGGGCCATCGGTATGGGCCCGACAGCCGCCCGAACCATTGCCGCCTGGGCCAAGCCCAACAGCACCGGCATCCCGACCTGGACGACCATCTTCGGCTTCAGCGGGACGACCTCCGGCAATAACCTGTTCTTCGACCTCGAGGTAATCGACTACGGAGGCCGTGGTCTGGGCATCCACCGCTATGGCTGGGAAAGGCAGATCAGTATTGGTGTTGATCTCGATTGGCATCACATGGCGGCTACCTGCACCAGTGCCGGCGCCGTCGAGTGGTTCCACAACGGTATCTCGCAGGGCAGCGAAGCCGGCTTGACGCTCAACATCGCCGATGACGTGCGAATCGGCATGCGCGGCGACAACAGCAACAAGTTCAACGGCATTATTGACGATTGCCGTATCTACAACTACGCCATGAACGCCGCCGAGATCCAGGAGGTCATGCGCGGCGACCCCACCAAGGCGTACAACCCGAAACCCGCCAGCAGCTCGGTCGTGAGCATCGACGCGGCCACGCCGCTGACCTGGTCGGCCGGTGACGGCGCCACCCAGCACGACGTCTACTTCGGAACCGATGCCGACGCCGTCAAGAACGCCACCACCGCCGACGCCGAGTACAAGGGGCGCCAGGCCGGCACATCCTATGCCGCCGCCGTGGTAATGGGCGGGACCTACTACTGGCGCATCGACGAAATCGCCGGCGCCAACGTCAGTAAGGGCCGTCTCTGGAGCTTCACCGTGGCCAACTACCTCATCGTCGACGACTTTGAGTCCTACGGCGACCTGGCGGTCATCGGGGTTCCCGGCCAGCGAATCTGGTACGTCTGGCTCGACGGCCTGGGCTACAACAATC
>DSDB01000663.1 GCA_011057845.1 Phycisphaerales bacterium
CAGCATGACAAGATTCACCCAGCATGACAAGGTTTGCTCAGTATGACAAAGCTGAACCGCGTGCCAAGGATTGGAGATGATGCGATGAAGTGCAAGAAGTGGGATGTTGGGGTGTGCAGTTGGTCGTTGAAGACGGATGTGGCGGGGGTGGCGGCGGCAATGAAGAAGCTGGGGCTGCGCCATGTGCACCTGGGGATTCGCCCGGCCGTGGAGGATACGAGCGGGGGGGTGCTGGCGGCGATTGCGGCGCAGGACTGGACGATCAGTTGTACGATGATCGACTTCCCGCAGGAGGACTATTCGAGCCTGGATGCTATCAAGGCGACGGGCGGGATCGTGCCGGATGACTGCTGGGACCGCAACCGCAATCTGTTCATCGGGGCCGCGGAGGTCACGGCGGAGCTGGGGGTCAAGTATCTTTCGACCCATGCGGGGTTCATCGATGAGAGCGACCCGGCGTATGCGGCAAAGGTGCGGGACCGGATCAAGACCCTGGCTGATGTGGCCGCCGGCAAGGGCGTGATGCTGCTGATGGAGACCGGGCAGGAGACGGCGGAGGAACTGCGGGCGTTTCTGGAGGAATTGGACCATCCGGCCGTAGGGGTGAACTTCGACCCGGCCAACATGATTCTTTACGACAAGGGCACGCCGGTGGAGGCGGTCAAGGTGCTGGGGCCGTGGATCAAACACCTGCACGTGAAAGACGCGACGCGGACGAAGGTCCCCGGCACTTGGGGCGCCGAGGTTCCGTGGGGCGATGGGCAGGTCCGGCCGCAGGCATTTCTACCGGCGCTGGAGGCGGTGGGCTTTGCGGGCGTGATGGCGATTGAACGAGAGGCGGGTGATGATCGGTTCGGCGATATCAAGCTGGCGGCCGAGCGGCTGGCGGCGTATGGCAGGTAGAACCATTGCGTGATTGCAGGCTCCGCGTTCACGGGGCCGTTTGACGAACCTGTTTCTTGCACCGGAGTCCAGGATATGACCGAAACATCGAAACAACTGACCACGAGCGTTCGAGTCCGCCTCAGCGCGATGATGTTCCTGCAGTATTTATTTTTTGCCGTGTGGTTTGTGCCCTTGGCGGCGTATCTGACGAACATGGGGGTCGAGGGCTGGAAGAAGGCGATCATATTGAGTTCCATGCCGCTGGGCTGCCTGGTTTCGCCGATTGTCTGCATGTTCGCCGACCGCCACTTCGCGGGACAGAAGGTGCTCATCGTCCTGAACGTGGCCTGCGCACTGCTGTTTTTCGTCGCGGCGCGGGCGTCGACGCCGATCATTCTGTTTGCCTCTCTGCTGGCCGCCATGTTCTGCTATATGCCCACATGGAACCTGACCAATGCCATCGCCATGGCCAACTGCCCCTCGGACAAGTTCCCACAGATTCGCTCACTCGGTTCGGTGGGCTGGGTAGCGGCGCTGCTATACAGTGTCGTGGCGTTGAAGCTCTTTGGCAAGGAGATCGACGGCACGACGATTCCGCTGTACTGCGGAGCAGCCACGGCGCTGGTGGCGGCGATATTCGGCCTGACGCTGCCCAATACACCCCCTCCGGCCAAGGGTAAACCGGCGTCCGTCGTGGATGCCTTGGGCCTTCGGGCGATGGGCCTGATGAAGGAATTCAACTTCGCGGCGTTCATCATCCTTTCCATGCTCATGATGGTCCCCTTTACGATGTACTTCTCCCTGGGTTCGCAGTTCTTCCAGAATCAGGGATTCAAGCTGGTGACGGCGACCATGAATTGGGGCCAGTTCGTCGAGATGTTTGTGATGCTGCTGGTGCCTCTGTCGCTGGCGCGGCTGGGTATTAAGTGGACGATCATGATCGGTCTGGCGGGTCTTGTCGTCCGGTACGTCATGTTCTACGCCGGCGGCCTTTACGATCAGACGGCCCTGTATTACGGCGCTATCCTTATCCACGGGGTGATCTTCAGTTTCTTCTTCGTGGGCGGACAGGTGTATGTTGATAAGAAGGCGCCCGCGGAGATGCGGGCTCAGGCACAGGGCCTGGTGGGCCTGATTGTCTTCGGGATCGGATGGCTGGCGGGCAATTTCTTCAACGTGAAACTGATCGATGTGTACACAACGGTCGGCGAAAGCGGCGCCAACGTCTATGACTGGAACAAGATCTGGATGATCACAACGCTGATATCCCTTGCGTTGCTTGTGGCGTTCTGGGCGGTTTTCCGGGATGATACGAAGAAGGCCGAGGCAGCCGCGTGATACGCGGCGGGCTCACACATGGACGGAGGGATAGCCATGCCCGGGGTCAGCGTCTTCGGATGGACCGGTGGGGCCTTCCGGCGAGGCGGCGTCGGACCTCGGCGCTGGGGGCCTTCTTGGGGGTCGAGGG
>DSDB01000530.1 GCA_011057845.1 Phycisphaerales bacterium
CCCGACCCCAACGGACCGATCGGCCTTGTCGCGGCGGCTATGGCCGCGGGGATTTCCGTCACGCCCGAGGCGGCAGTGGCCAAGTATGTCCTGACGCAGGACCGGTTCAACCTCCATCGCATCATGGACGGCGTAACCACGGACGTCTTTAACGGCGTGCGGCCGTACTACTCGTATGTCTCCAATCCCGCGCAGCGCCCCGGGCAGGATTTCTACCAGCTCCGGTTCTCCCGCCCGGTGAAGTTCACGTCCGTCACCTTCCATGAGGGCGACATTGTCTGGTCGTCCATCAACGCCTGCAACGCGGCCGACGCGCTCAGAGGCGGTTTCTTCACGGATCTGTCCGTACAGGTGCTCCGCGACGGCCGCTTCATCACGCCCGCCGACGTGAACGCCTCCGAGCCGCTCGATCCGCTCAAAATGTACCAGAGCATCACCTTCGAGTTCGCCCCGACCGTCGGCGACGCCATCCGTGTCATCGGCACACCCGGCGGGTCCGAGGCGTTCACGACCCTCCTCGAACTTGAAGCGGCCGGCCAGGTGGATACGGGCCTCTATGTGGCATCCGTCAGAATTAATGGCGACCGACCCCAGCGATCCGCCATCGGCGTTGTAGAGATCGTGTTCAACCGCGACGTGAACATCCGCCGGGCGGACCTGGAACTCTCAGGCCTCCTGAACACCGGCCCGATTGAGATCACCCAGAGCATGTTCGACTACAACGCCGCCGCCCGCACCGCCATGCTCACCTTCGCCGACGGCCTGCCGGACGATCTATACGCCCTGGACCTGATCTGTGAGCACATCACCGATCCCAACGAGACGCCCCTGCTCGACGATGACACCGTGGCCCAGGACGGGTACTACACCATCCGGTTCCACCGCCTCTTCGGGGATGCGGATGGTTCCGGGCGCGTCGACCTCAATGATGTTGCGATTCTCTCAAGCCGCTGGCTCGCCGACCCGGCCGAGACCGGGCTCGACGCCAACAACGACGGCGTCCTCGACATGACCGACTACACCCGCCTGCTGGAGAACTACGGCAAGCCTCTGGCTCCTTGATCCGGCCGCCAACAAATCTCTTGCACGCGCCGCCATGGCCGCTGATAATAGCCCCACGGAGGCGGGTTGAGCAGGCGGCTGCTCGGCGGCCGCGACGTGTTAGACGGCATTACGGATTGGTGCTTGCCCGGTTTGGAGCCGCCATGGATGGTACGATATGTCGGCACAGTGGCCCGGCCTGTGTTGAAGGAGAAACGAATGGATAACCAGAAAGAATCGAGTCAGCTTCTTGATACAACCGATTGCCTCGAGGCCGTCGGCGTCTTCCGGGGGTGGAAGAACTTCCTGTTTGTGATTGTCTTCCTCTGCCTGCTGGCCCTTCAGGTGGCGTTCTGGCTGGTCAACGCCGACGTCGTGGCCACCGGTGACGATCCGAACGCCCCGGCCGCCGCCACCCAGCCCGTCGAGCCCCAGGCCGAGCCGCTTACCGGGATCGTCCGTGGACCGGACCTGGCGACTGCCCCGGAGGACCCCAATGCCACACGCGACGTTGAGATCATCATCAATGCCCATCCCGACCTCGCTGAGGAGGCGTCGGGACCCAGGCACGTCCCCTTGGAGGCATTGACCTTTGGTCGGTTGGCCCTGGCAATCCGAATCACCAACGCCGTGCTGATCGTCTCGGCGGCCGTGTACTTCCTGACCCTCCTGTTCTGCCTCAAGATATCGCTGGTCGCCCGCCTGGGGGGTATCAACCACATCTGCCGGGCGTTCTTCCTGGCCCTGATCATGCTGGTGCTGCTGCTGCCGTGGCAGGTGCTCTTTGGCCGCGTCGCTGTCGGGGCCATCTTTCTGCCGAAGGAGTTGCTGGCCTGGTCGGATATCGACACGTCAAACACCTTCCGCATGGTGCTGTATTTCCTGCGCTTCGTGGGCTACTGGCTGCTGGTCTTTCTGCTGCTGATCAGTGCGCAGATACGCACCTCCCGCTGGACCCGGAGCATCCTGCGGCGGCTGGAGGTCATCTGACCGTGGATCGGCCACGCATCGGGTTCATCGGCACTGGGATCATGGGTCTGCCGATGGCCGGCAATCTGCTCAAGGCCGGCTATGCGCTGACGGTTCACTCTCGCACCCGGTCCAAAGCCGAACCGCTGCTGGCCGAACGTGCCAAACCTGTGCGGCATGGCTCGGAAGGCCGTGCTACGCCAGCCCGTAGCACGGACCTCCAGCCCGTGGAACATGGCTCGGAAGGTCATACTACGCAAGGGGCGACTTGGGCCGATAATCCCGCTGAAACGGCCGCTCGCAGCGATGTCGTCATCACCTGCGTTACCGACACGCCCGA
>DSDB01000343.1 GCA_011057845.1 Phycisphaerales bacterium
CGTCGGCGATATCGACCTGGAAGGGGCCGTAGGGGTCGTGGCCGCGGAGCTTGGGGTCCCAGACACGGCCGACCACCTTGACAAAATCGGGCCACTCCTGGAACGCCCCGCAGGCGAAGTGGGTCAGGACGATACCGCCACCCTGTTGAGCAAACTTCATCAGGTTCTCGCGGGCTTGGGGGCCGGGATCGGGGGTCTCCCAGTTCATGAAATGGATGACCAGAGCGTCGTAACTGAATATCTCATCAGAAGCAAGGGCTTCGGGCTTCTCGACGGTAGTAACACGCAGCCGCCGGTCCTGGCGGAGGCCCTTGGCCAAGGCGGGGGCTGTTTCCTGCCATTTGTGGCCGGGGTAGTCGATGCCGGTGATGATGAGAATCTTGGCGGTTTGCCTGGCGGGCGGCGCGCCGTTGGGATCGGCCGGCTGAGCGGCGAGAAGGCATCCCCCGACAAGGAAGGTCGCCAAGAGGGCATGTACACGAAATCGGTGGCGATTGGGGAGCTCGTCGGTGCAGCTAGTCTGTAAGGCGGGTGTGCGAAAAATCATGATCGTCCTTCTCCTTACTTTTGCGGCATCCGGCATCCCAACCCAGTGAATCGCGCGATCCGGAGACGGCAAGACGCACTATAGGCAGGCCGCACAAGGCTGTCAACAGACAATTCCCCGGCCGACATGGGCTGTGGGCCAGCGAGCAACGGCGATGAGAATCCTGTGCCTCGCTTCGGCGTCTTCTCTCAGGTTGTCTACATGAATGTGGACTGGTGTGGGCAGACCGAAAAAACACTTGACAGAGCGAACCCGTGGCATACTATGTGAGTATGTGTTCACATACTGTTGTTAATGAAGGCTGACCCATGATCCCCAATGCCAGACGGGCCATCTTAGAGAAGCAGGCCGACGTTGCCAAGGCCCTGGCCCACCCCCTGCGGGTGGCGATTGTTGAGTTCCTGCGCGACGGCGAGCAGTGTGTCTGCGACATCGCCGAACACCTCGGGGCCGAGCGGTCCAATGTGTCGCGGCATCTCTCGGTAATGGTCGGCGCCGGTGTCCTAGGATGTCGTAAAGAGGGCCTGAAGGTCTTCTACGAATTGAAGACTCCCTGTGTACTGCGGTTCCTTGGCTGTATTGACGAGGTTCTTCGTGAGCATGCCGCCCACAGCGCCGCCATGCTCAAGGAATTGGGTTAGCCGCTTTTTTGTTGTGCCCCTTACGTGAGTATTTGGCGTTATAGTCATTAAAACCTTACCAACACGATTCGGCACGCACCATGAATTGGAAGCATGAGTGGAAAAAACTGGCAACGATCATCGCCGTGTTCCTGGCGTGTTTCTACCTGCCCGTCGGGACCCGGCGATTCGACCAGGCCATCATGGAATCGCTGCACCTGGTCAAGTGGTACGCCCAGGAGCACGTCCTGCTGTGCCTGATTCCCGCCTTCTTCATCGCCGGGGCCATCGGCGTCTTCGTCAGCCAGGCGTCGGTCATGAAGTACCTCGGCCCCAAAGCCAACAAAGTCCTGGCCTACGGCGTAGCCTCCGTATCCGGCTCGATCCTGGCGGTCTGCTCATGCACCATCCTGCCCCTGTTCGCGGGCATCTACCGGATGGGGGCGGGCCTGGGCCCGGCGGCGGCGTTTCTCTACTCCGGCCCGGCCATCAACATCCTGGCCATCATCCTGACCGCCCGCATCCTCGGCCTGGAACTGGGCGTCGCCCGCGCCGTCGGCGCTATTGCTTTCAGTATTATTATCGGCCTTCTGATGCATTTCATCTACCGCAAGGAGGAACTGGACAAGGCCAACGGGCAGATGGCCATGCCCGAGCCGCAGGTCTCCCGCCCGCTGTGGAAGAATGCCCTGTTCTTCGCCGTGATGGTGGGCGTCCTGGTGTTCGCGAATTGGGGCTCGCCCAACGATTTCCACATTCAGACCCGGGACGGCCGGACGCTGCGGGCTTCTATCGTGCAGGCCCCCGAGCATGCCGACCCGAACGCCGGCGCCTACACGCTCAAGTTGCTCGAAGGCGAGTCTACGGGCCACCAGATCGAACTGCCCGCCGAAGATGTTCTGGCCAAGCAGCCGGTCCCCGGCCTGTGGACCACCCTCTGGTCCAACAAGTGGCTGATAACGAGTGTCCTGGCCGCGGCACTGGCTGTGATTCTGGTCCTGTGGTTCGGTATCCGATGGTGGAAGGTCGCCGTCGCGGCCGTACCCGTGGTCATCTTGGCCATATTTCTGCCGACGGAAGGCATGATGGTGATGATCCCCTTCACGGCCGCCGTCGTAGGCTTGTCATGGATGACCAGCACCACCGAAGGGGAATCCGAGCAGTGGTTC
>DSDB01000701.1 GCA_011057845.1 Phycisphaerales bacterium
CCAAACTGATGGATTCTCGGCGTAATCGAGGGGTACGCGACCTCGTGGCCCATGTCGATGTATCGCCACGATTGTTCGCCGCCGTCGTATTCGAGTATCTCCAGCGTGTTGATCTGCCGCGTACTGAACCGCACGGAGGCCCGCGTGCCGAGTATCTCCACGTACCAGTTGTTCGTCTGGCCGGGTGAGATCCGCTGCGTCCGCACCGTCAATGGGAAGACGTCGTCCGAGACCCCATCGGCCGCCTCGCAAAGAAGGGTCGCGTTGTCCCAGGTATCGCACGCGGCCGTCCCGCCGTCGCCGTCGGGACGCTCTTTGATGATGTTGGACAGGACCGCCCGCACGCTCCGTATCCGCCAGCCGGCGCGGATCGGTAGAGACATTACATGCGGTCCCAGATCGCCCATGCAGCCGTACTGTCCATTGACCGTGGCCGTCCGTTTCCAGTTGATAGGCTTGTTGGGATTGAGATCGCTGCCGTGCAGAAAACCCACGTTGGCTTCAATGATCCTGCCGAATGCCCCTTCTTCCAACATGCGGCCGATTCGCTGAACCGCCGGAATGAACAGAAACTGCGAAACGCACCGCACAAAACATCCGGGATGATCCGCCGCGGTTTTGAGAATCGCGGCGTTGGCCTCTTTGTCGATGCCGAAGGGCTTCTCGCCGAGCAGGTGCTTGCCGGCGTCGATGGCGGCGCAGTACACCTCCCGATGTGCATTGTGCGGCACGGCGGCATAGACCGCCTCGACATCCGGATTATCCAGCAGCTTGCGCCAGTCGTCCGTGACCTGCCTGATCTGTGGAACATGGGTTGTGAACCAGTCGATCCGCCGCGGACTCAGGGTGCGGTTGCAGATCGCCACGATCTCCGGCCGCACGCGCATATCCGGTAGATGACGCCATCTCGCCGCCGCGCTGGCGAACTCCCGTCCCATTACACCACAGCCAATAACGCCAAATCGCACGGTCCTCATACTGTATGCTCCGATTCAGTCCGACCCTGTCCAACGCTGGCGGACTCCGCCGGGCCGACCCACGACCTCACGACCCGCCCGCCGCCAGCATCGGTTCTCACTGATCTTTGACCCCAGCATAGCAGATAGTCCCGTCGCACGCCAGAGGGTCGATGGCCACAATGGGCTTGAAATCCGCCCCCGGCGGTGCTCTAATAGCGGCGTCGGCACGAATCCAGGATTGTCAACAAGCCTTTGGAGTAGACGCCATGACCTCGCATTACTCACGTCGCAGCTTCCTCAAGAGTGCAGCCGGAACCGCCGTTGCCATGTCTGCTCTGAGCTATTCCCGCGTTCTGGGGGCGAACGACCGCATCCGTATCGCCCAGATCGGCTGCGGCAGCCGGGGTATCGGCGTCCACATGGCCGGCGTCAACGCCCACGCCAAGAGCCAGAACGTCGAAATCACGGCCGTCTGCGATCCGTGGAAAGTCCGTACCGAAATGGCGGCCGAGCAGACCAGGCAGTGGTACGGCCGGGCCGCCCGCCAGTTCGTCTCGTACCGTGATGTCGTGGCCCTCGACGACATTGACGCAGTGATGATCGCCTCCTGTGACCACCAGCATACCACGCACCTCAAGGCCGCGGCCGAGGCGGGGCTTGACGCCTACTGTGAGAAGCCCCTGGCCAAGCGGATGGACGGCCTGATCGCCGCCGTCGATGCCGTCAAGAAGGCCGGGACCATCGTCCAGATAGGCACGCAACTGCGGAGCTATCCGTCCTTTACCGGCTGCAAGAAGCTCTACGCCACCGGCATTCTGGGCAAGGTCGGCCGGATCGAGCAACGCCGCAACGCCAACCAGCCGTACTGGTACGGCTACCTCAAGGACGTCAAGAAGCAGGACGTCGACTGGAAGGAGTTCCTCATGGACGCCCCCGACCAGCCGTTCGACCCGGTCCGCTATTCCGGATGGTACGGCTATCGGGATTTCAGCGATGGGCCCGTGCCGGGGCTGGCCAGCCATTTCCTGGACCTCGTACACTACATCACGGGGGCGACGCTGCCGATCAGTTGCGTCTGCATGGGCGGGACCTTCACCTGGATCGACGCGCACGCGTTCACCTGCCCCGACCACGTGCAGGCGCTCTGGATATACCCGGAGGGCTTCATGGTCAGCTACTCGACGAATTTCGGCAACGGCGGCGGCAACAGCTTCGACATTTTCGGCGACCAGGGCGTGCTGGACATGGTCAATTGGAACGCCCCGGTGCTCTCGGCTGACGGCCACGCCGACGGCAAGATCGGCATTCGCGGCAAGACGAACGTCGAGGATGTGCCCATGCCGGACCACTTCCTCGACTGGCTCCAGTGCATCCGC
>DSDB01000504.1 GCA_011057845.1 Phycisphaerales bacterium
ACTGGATTACCTCAAGGACCTCACGCCTGATGCCGTAACGGCCGTTTTCGCTGAGATTACCGCCCAGTGCATCAACCGTCCGCCCATCATCGCCACCTGCCGCGACAAGGCCGAGGGCGGGTCGCATGACTGGCACCTATCCATAAGGCTCGATGCCCTCCAGGCCGCCATTGGGTGCGGCGCCGACTTCGTCGACGTGGAGTATGCAACCTACCGCCGCGCGACAGCCACGATCCAAGACATTCTGCGGGCGCACCCCCGTACCCGACTTGTTCTATCGGCCCACGATTTCACTGGTAAGTTCAGTAGTATTAAGGACTTATACAAGCGGCTTGCATCGGTCGGCTCGGCTGTCATACCCAAGATTGTCTACACCGCCGGCCACATCACCGACTGTTTCGATGCCTTCGATCTGCTTGGTGAGCACCCCGACGAGGACCTGATCGTCCTGTGCATGGGCCAGCCGGGCCTAATCAGCCGCATCCTTGCCCCAAAAATCGGCGGTTTCGTTACATTCGCGGGCCTGACGTCTGAGACCGCCACGGCCCCGGGCCAACTGACGGTGGACCAGTTTCGCAATCTCTATAGATACGTCCGAATTGACCCGCAGACGGAGTTGTTCGGCGTTATTGCGGACCCGGTGGCGCACTCCATGAGCCCGGCGATACATAACGCCTGCTTCGCCGCGGCGGACATGAACCGGCTGTATCTTCCGCTGCTGGTTCAAGGTGGGCAGGTGGGATTCGACGCCTTCATGGATGCGGTGGCGGCACGGCCGTGGCTGGGCTTTCGAGGATTTAGCGTGACGATTCCGCACAAGGCGGCGGCCCTGCAATACGTCCGGGCCAAGGGCGGCCGGATTGAGCCGCTGGCCGAGCGAATCGGGGCCGTCAACACGTTGATCATCGAAAAAGACGAGCGGTTGTCGGCCTGCAACACGGACTACGCCGCCGTTCTGGACGCCATCACGGACACACTGGGCATTGACCGAACGGGCTTGGCCGCCTTGCCGGTGGCGGTTATCGGGGCCGGAGGGGTGTCGCGATCCATCGTTGCGGGCCTACGCGACGCCGGGGCCCGCGTAACCATCTATAACCGCACTGTCGAGAAGGCCGCGGCGCTTGCCGGTGAATTTGGCTGCGACTACGCGGGTCTTGATGCCCTGGGCCGGCTCGACGCCCATCTCATCATCAACGGCACCAGCATCGGCATGCACCCCAACATAGACGCCTGTCCCATCCCGCCGCAGTGCATCCGGCCCGACATGGTGGTCTTCGACACGGTCTACAACCCCGTTCAGACCCAACTGCTTAAACATGCCAACGCCGCCGGCGCCCGCACAATCGACGGTGTAACCATGTTCGTCAACCAGGCCCTTGCCCAGTTCCGCCTTTTCACCGCCCAACCCGCCGACCCCAGCCTTATGCGCAGCGTGGTCATGGATCAGTTGTTGCGGGGCCCTTCGTTGGGCACGTCGAGCGGCAAGAGGGGTTGAGACCGGTTTTCTGGTGGTTGCCGTAGGGGGTATTCGAGGCCGAGAAGGTGATCCTTTTCGGTTCGTACACCTAAAGGGGTTCGAGGTGGGCGTATTTGAGCAGGAGGGACTTGGTCTGGCCGGTGTTGAAGCGGACCTCGATGATGCTGTCGGGACCGAGATTGATGAGTTTCCTGATGGTCCCATGGCCGAAGTGAGGGTGGCGGACCTTTCGGCCGGGGGTAAATGGGGCCACGTCGCTCGGTTGCTCGCCGCCGCGGGTGATGGGACCGGAAAACCCCTCAGACAGGCCGGCGGCCTTGTCGCGGCGGGCGTTTGAGCCTGCCCCGCGGCCCCGTGTTGTATCGAACGAGTCCGCATCGAAGTCATCATCATCATCGTCGTCGGATGGCAAGGCCGATTCGGGGATGCCCAGCTCGAAGAGAAACTGGGAGGGGACGCTGCGGAGCATCTGGCCGCGGATGGTGCGGTAGCGAGCGTAGCTGATGTGCAGCCGCGATTTGGCGCGGGTGATGCCGACGAACAGCAGGCGGCGCTCCTCTTCGAGGTCGTGCTCGTCGTCGGCGTCGGTCCGCTCGTGCGGCAGCAGGCCCTCTTCAAGGCCGATGATGAAGGCGTTGTCGAATTCCAGGCCCTTGGCCGCGTGGAGCGTCATGAGGGCGACCTGGCCTTTGGATGGATCGTAGGCGTCGGCGTCGCTGAACAAGGCGATCTGCTGAAGGAAGTCGACGAGGGAGGGTTCTTCGGTGCGGCCATCGTAACCGGCGGCGGAGTTGGCGAGTTCTTCGACGTTTTCGATGGCGTCGCGGCCGTCGGGGCC
>DSDB01000344.1 GCA_011057845.1 Phycisphaerales bacterium
CACAAGGTGCTGGCGTTGCGGGGGTATATCCATCTTCTGGGCCTGGCGAAGGACCTGCCGGCATCCTGGAAGGTGGCTCTGTATGAGTTGGGGATGGAACTGTCGCCGAATGTGCAGGAGAAGAAACGGGTGCTGTCGGGGCTGGGATCGGCCGGTTCGGTGGAGGCACTGGCGGCGATTGAGCGATACCTGGACGACGGGCAGGTTCGCACGGAGGCCCAGGCCGCGGCGGTGCGGATTGCCTCGGCGATTGGCGGCGACCACCCGGACAAGGCCCGGGCCGTGCTGCGGAAGATTGCGGCGACCGCCGAGCTGGAGATAGTCCGCAACCAGGCGCAGACGGCGCTGGATGTGATTGACGGCAAACGGCCGGAGGTGATTCCAGAGACATTGCAGTGAGGATGATGGTGACGGTGAACGCCAAGACAAGGTTCAGGAGGCAACGATGAAGCAATGGAAGATTGGCGCCGCGGTGCGCTGTGTGGCGATTGTCGGTTTGTTGGCCGGGACGATTTGGGCGCAGGAGTCCTCCGCGGAGCGTGCGGCCAGGCGTCGTAAGGCGATGGAGGAGCGGGCGATGCGGGAGTTGGCGGAGGCCGATCCGGCGATGGGGGACTGGTCCGGCGCGTGGGAGCTGGACGATGGGGGCGATTACGGCACGTGCGTGGCCCAGGTTATCGCGCTCGGCGCGGGCAAGTACCGAATCAACCTCATGGAGCGGTTTGATACCCGGATGCCAGCTATCGCTTCGCTGGAAGGAGCGGCCCGGGATGGCGCGGTCGTGTTTACCGGGCCGGGCAATTATGATGGGCGGGCGCTGCGTCTGGAAGTGAAGATCGTCGACGGCGAGCTGAAGGGCACATTCGACGCCACGGAAGCGACCGGCAAGCTCGAGATGGAGCGGGTGGTGCGGTTGTCGCCGACGCTGGGGGCCCGCGCGCCCGATGATGCAGTGGTGCTTTTCAACGGCAGAGACATGAGTCCGTGGCGGCATCCGGGCAAGCCCGACGGCCAGGACGGCTGCCAGTGGGCGCTGGTGGGGCGGGCGATGGAGGTCAAGCCGGGTTCCGGCTCTATCATCAGCCGACCGATGTTCGGCGATGTCAGGCTGCACGTCGAGTTCCGCACGCCATTTATGCCGCAGGCCCGGGGGCAGGGGCGCGGCAACAGCGGCGTTTACTTGCAGGGGCGCTACGAGGTGCAGGTGCTGGACAGTTATGGTCTGGAGGGGGCCGACAATGAGTGCGGGGGCTTGTACCAGGTTGCCAAGCCTCTGGTGAACATGTGCGCGCCGCCGACGCAGTGGCAGACCTACGATATCACGTTCCGTGCGCCGGTCTTTGATGATCAGGGCAACCGAAAGGAACCAGCGAGGATGACGGTGATTCACAACGGCGTGCGCATCCACGACAATATCGCGCTGCCCGGGGCCACGACCGCGGCCCTTGGAGGCGATCCCAGGCAATTGGCGGGGGTGTACCTGCAGGACCACGGCAACAAGGTTCAGTTCCGCAATATCTGGGCGGTTGAATTGAAGGACTGAGGCGGTTTGCATGCACGGACGGACCCGGTGGACAATGGCTTGCGACCGGTGCAACCGCAGTATCGAGGATGTCAAAGTGCCCGGCGACAACGTCTATACGATAGACAACGATGGGTTCTTGTACTGAAGGAATGCAGATATGCAGACTGAATCAACGAACGTCCGGCAGGGGGTATCCCGTCGCCAGTTCCTCGGCGGCGCCGCGGCGTCGTTCGCGTTTACCTTTGTGCCGGGGCGGGCGTGGGGCGCCAATGAGAAGCTCAACGTGGCCGGCGTGGGCATCGGCGGGATGGGCAAGAACAACGTGCGGGCCTGCAAGGACGAAAATATCGTCGCCCTGTGCGACGTGGACACGGATTACGCTTCGGAGGCGTTCAAGGAGTTTCCGGACGCCAGGGCGTGGACGGATTACCGCAAGATGCTCGACGCGCAGAAGGACATCGACGCGGTGATCGTGGCGACGCCGGACAATACCCACGCCGTCATTGCGATGGATGCGATGAAGCGGGGCAAGCACGTGTACGTCCAGAAGCCGCTTACGCGAACAGTCTATGAGGCCCGCGTGCTGACCGAGGCGGCGCGGAAGTACAAGGTGGCGACGCAGATGGGCAACCAGGGGCACTCGGGCGACGGCGTTCGGACGATCTGCGAGTGGATCTGGGACGGGGCGATCGGCGAGGTCCGCGAGGTGCACGCCTGGACGAACCGCCCGGTGTGGCCGCAGGGGATTGATCGACCCACGGACACGCCGCCGGTTCCCGCGACGCTGAA
>DSDB01000223.1 GCA_011057845.1 Phycisphaerales bacterium
ATTCCAACAGCCAACACGGCTGCAACGGTGAACATGTGTCTTCGCATGGTGTGCCTCCTGTTCGATGTCTTAATCCAAGTTTGCCGGGTATTATAGGTGTTAAGTGCTGGCTGTGGAACGAGGAAGTCGCGAATCCGTGTACGCAAGATTTTCTACCGGCCAAGACTTCCCAAACTGCCCATATTCTCCATTTTGAAATTGGCTTTGTTTTCACGGACAGGGTGGATTTGGTGCCTTTGGGCGAGTCGGGGAATGAGTCGACACCTGCCTCCAGAGGATTTCCCGAGGGCGCCGTTCTGCGGTCGCCGGACAATTCCTACTAGCCCCAAGGGGATTCGAACCCCTGTTGCCGGGTTGAAAACCCGGTGTCCTAGACCTGCCTAGACGATGGGGCCGGCCATCATGGATTACTCCATGGCAATGGCTTCTTCAGGACACGCGTCGATGCAGACGCCGCAATCGATGCAGGCGTCCGGGTCAACCACGGCCTTGTCTTCGACCATCTTGATAGCTTCGCTGGGGCATTCCCCAACGCATGTTTCGCATCCTGTGCACTTGGCGGGATCCACTTTTGCCGGCATTGGCACTGTCCTTTCGAATGGGATTCATCATGCTGCCTGAATTGGGTTAGCGAATGTTACTGAATCCGCGAACCATTACAACGAAATTTTTGGCAAATCTTTGCGTTGCCGGGGTGAAAATGGGCCTCCGAGCCCCCGTACCCGGCTGTTGGGCAACAATACGGTCCACACGGGAGGTTTGTTTGTCTCTGCCTGCGATCCGGATGAACCGACAACGGCTCTCGCTTGCGTCCAGAGCGTCTATGCAGTGTGCAGGATGCCGTTCGGAAACCAGTGATTCGTTACTTAGCCGGTGGAACAGGCATTTGCAGGGCCCGCGCCATATCTCGCACGGCTTGGCTGGCGTCCTGTTGAGCGGCCCAGTCCAGGACGCTGTTAAACTGCGAACCGCTCTCGTGGCTCAGAAGGTACAGCGTCATCATCCTGACGGGCCAGGCCACATTGTTGATACTCTCAGCAACGGCCGCCGTAAGATCCTGGTTGAGCTTGAGGCCAATCATGTCCGCCAGGGTATGGGCCTTGACCACCCATTCCCCATTTCCCGGGTGCCGCAGGAGGCCGGACTCATGCAGCAGGGCCGATTCCAGCAGCGGCGGCATCCAGTCGGCATAACGGAACCGATAGAGAGGCGTACGATTGGCCATGATCTGCTGTTCCTTGAGCAGACCGATGAACAGTTGTGCGGTGATGATCTTCTGGCCGGCCTGGCCGGTTGAAATGGAGTTGAAGCGGTTGCGCAGGTACTGGCCTGTCAGTTCAATGCCCGGACGACTAATCGTGACTCTTGCGGGCGGCAGATTCACGAGGCGGTTGGTGACTTTGCCCTCCCCGTCAACCACGGGATCGATGTACAGCGTAAACTCGATGCTCAGCGATGCCTGCGGATGATCCAGCAGCAGAGCGCGCAATTGGCCTGTCACGAGTTGCACCGGTATCAGCATGCTCTGCCCGGGGGCAATCTCCGGGGTCGTGCGCACGCGCCGCACGATCAGCGCCGGCATCTTGCGGTTCAGATCGCCGGTCACGGCGGCGTCGATGCGGATATTGCCCTTGAACAGGCCGTTATCGCTGACGATCATGGGTTCGGCCGTGTTGTTGACAATCGCCACGGTAGCGCCAAAGCCCCCTCCGTAGGTGAACTTATTGCCGCGGACATTGAACTGAAGGCCGATGGCGTCCTCGGGCTTGGCGAATCGGGGAATGAACGTATCGCCGAACGTCTCGCCCATGATGGTCCGCAGGACATCGGGGTCCACCGGCGGCATGTACTCGATCCCCTGGGCCTTGAGCAGCGCCAACGCTTCTTCGGCGGCGAGCGATGACGGATCCTTTGCAATCGTGGTTTTGAGGGTTTGCGTCGCCTGCGTGGTATTGCCTTCCTTGAGCTGGATCTTTGCCCGAACCAGACCGGCGATCTGATTATCCCCGGCCGATTCAATCAGGGGCTTAGCCCATTCGTATTGGTCCTTCAGCAGCAGGGCATACGCCAGAATCGATGCCGTGGCGGGCGAGTTGGGCTCGGTGGTATAGGCCTTGTTCGCCCAGTCGAGCGCCTTGGTCGAGTCCGGCGAGGCAAAACAGTAGAACCACGCCAGTTGCTTGGCCCCCACGCCGGCGACAGAGTCGTCGGCAGGGATTGCGGCCGGTCCGGCTTTGAGGAGTTCCTCGGCCCTGGCCGCGGCCGCAGCGAGAATCCGCCGGGCCTCCGCTTCGTTGCCCATCTTCGCCGC
>DSDB01000356.1 GCA_011057845.1 Phycisphaerales bacterium
ATGGCGCGCCTCGGAGTCGGGTTGGCAAGAAAATTTCGCTTCCGCCGAGATAAGGGCAAGGATCTGGCGATGTCAATTCGCTGCGTCGCGGCAAGCCGCCCGCGGCGACGACATAAAATTACCAATATTGCCCGGAATTTCGTTGTAATGTTGCGTGGCGCTTTCTATCAGACCAGACAGTCCGCGGCGATTCTGCGGCGCTGCGAGAACCTTTCACCGATCAAGGAGGCCCCGATGGCTCTGGACACGAACCCGTCGATCACGCCCTACGAGGCGCCCGAGAAAGAGCTTTACGAGATCGGCGAGATGCCGCCGCTCGGATATGTGCCGCCGAAGATGTATGCTTGGGTGATCCGGCGCGAGCGGCATGGCGAGCCCGACAAGTCGTTCCAGGTCGAGGTGGTGGAGACGCCCGCGATCGACAGCCACGAGGTGCTGGTGCTCGTGATGGCCGCAGGCGTGAACTACAATGGAATCTGGGCCGGTCTGGGCGTTCCGATCTCGCCCTTCGACGGCCACGGCGCGCCTTATCACATCGCCGGTTCGGATGCCTCGGGCATCGTCTGGGCGGTGGGCGACAAGGTGAAGAACTGGAAGGTGGGCGACGAGGTCGTGATCCACTGCAACCAGGATGACGGCGACGACGAGGAGTGCAATGGCGGCGACCCGATGTTCTCGCCCAGCCAGCGGATCTGGGGTTATGAGACCCCGGATGGGTCGTTCAGCCAGTTCACCCGCGTGCAGGCGCAGCAATTGCTGCCCCGGCCCACGCACCTGACCTGGGAGGAGTCGGCCTGTTACACGCTGACGCTGGCCACTGCCTACCGGATGCTGTTCGGCCACCACCCGCATGAGCTGAAGCCGGGCCAGAACGTGCTGGTCTGGGGGGCCTCGGGAGGGCTGGGCTCCTATGCGCTCCAGCTGATCAACACCGCGGGCGCGAACGCCATCGCCGTGATCTCGCAGGAGTCGAAGCGCGACTTCGTGATGAATCTCGGCGCCAAGGGCGTGATCAACCGCAAGGACTTCAAGTGCTGGGGGCAACTGCCCAAGGTGAACACGCCGGAATACAAGGAGTGGTTCGCCGAGGCGCGCAAGTTTGGCAAGGCGATCTGGGACATCACCGGCAAGGGCGTGAATGTCGACATGGTGTTCGAGCACCCGGGCGAATCGACTTTCCCGATCTCGACCTTCGTGGTCAAGCGGGGCGGCATGGTGGTGATCTGTGCGGGCACCACCGGCTTCAACCTGACGATGGACGCGCGTTACGTCTGGATGCATCAGAAGCGCATCCAGGGCAGCCACTTTGCCCACCTGAAACAGGCCGCTGCCGCCAACCGGCTGATGGTGCAGCGTCGACTTGACCCCTGCATGTCCGAGGTCTTCCCCTGGGCCGAGATCCCGGCCGCGCACATGAAGATGTATCGCAACGAGCACAAGCCCGGGAACATGGCGGTGCTGGTGCAGGCGCCGCGGACCGGTCTGCGGACCTTCGAGGACGTGCTGGAGGCCGGCAAGAGCGCCTGAGGCACACCGGAACGTACACGCGTTCGGACAAACCGACTCGGCCCGGACCGGTCTTGCCGGCCCGGGCCGGGCCGTTGCTGGTGTGCATCCGGCGGCTGACGAGGCCGCGGCAAGCGAAACCAAAGGCTTGCCCTGCGTCTCCTCGCTACTTATGGGGAGAAAAAAACCGCGAATATCGTGGAAAGTTAACTCGTGCTATCCTTGTGTTAACGGTTCATTAACCACTTGGGGAAGAAAACCATGAAACATGAGTGGCTGATCGACATTCTTGGGGATCTGAGGAACTATGCTCGGAAGAACGGGTTGGCCGCTCTGTCGGAGGAGCTTGCGACCTGCCAGACGCTGGCAGCGGTCGAGATCTCTTCGCTGGAATCTCAGCCCATGCGGGCGGAAGTCGGGGGAAGCGGGGCCTGCAGGGTGCCGTTGGGTGTAAGTTCTGGCGATGAAAGACGTCTTAGAATCGTTCCTCGAACGCTTGCAACAGGCAACGACGCTTGAGCATCTGCAGCAATCCACTAAGGAACTTCGGGACCATTTCGCCATAACCCATGTGGTCTATCACTGGGTCAGCAGCGTCGGAGAGCAGTACGGGGCTGGCACCTACAGCACCGAATGGGTCGACCGCTACCTGGAGCGCGGCTATGTGAGGGTGGACCCTGTCGTGCAGGGCTGCCTTCACCGCTTTCATCCGGTCGATTGGAAGCAACTCGACTGGTCCGGGCGCGTGGCCCGGGAACTTCTGGCCGACGCTCTGGCGCACGGGGTCGGCAATCAGGGGTTCAG
>DSDB01000569.1 GCA_011057845.1 Phycisphaerales bacterium
CCGAAGGGATTTCGCAGCTCCAGCGCCGTCCAGTGATACAGCGGATTGCCGAGGCAGTAAGGCACGGTCGCGGCCCACTGGCGGAACTTCTGGCGATCGTCGGCCTTGCCGGTGATGTAGTGCTCGTCGATGCCGTGGGTCCGCATGGCCCGCCACTTGTAGTGGTCGCCTTCAAGCCATAGCTGGGTCAGATTGTGAAAGCGCCGGTCCTGGGCGATCTGGTCGGCGGGCAGGTGGCAGTGATAGTCGTAGATGGGCATCTTCGCCGCATGTTCATGGTACAGCGTCCGCGCGGTCCGACCGGCAAGCAGAAAATCATCCGTTATCAAAGGCCTGGCCATGCGTATCCTCCCGGCAAGACGGGACTGCCCGGTCAACCGTTGTCCTTGGGCGTTTCTTCGTCCGGCCGCTTGTATGTGGGCTTCTCAAAGTTGGCCATCTGCTTGGCCCAGTCGGCGATCTCGCTGCGTGTCTTCTGCAACCGCTGCGAAGACGCTTTGGGCTGGGTCTTCTCGTATTGGCGCCACCGGTACTCGTAGATCGCGTAGATGATCCACGCGACCGCCAGCACCACCACGGCGCCCATCATAAAATACTTAAACATAATCGCGTCCCCATGGAAGAACGACCATTACGACGGGGCCCGTCCGACCCTTGCGCCCCATGCTAACCCAATCCGTCGGCCCGGTCAACCCCACCTTTTGCCCCGCCGGGCGGCGAAAACGCTTGCGAGCCAGTCCTGCCGCGGCTATTCTGTAGTGCTTATTTGTGTCCGCTGGAACCCAGCAAGGCAATGAAAAGACATTGAGGACTGTGTAATGACCGCATCCGTTAAGAACCCGGGCCTATCCGAACTGGACGAACTCTGCGTTCAGACGATTCGATTTCTCGCCGCTGACGGCGTTCAGAAGGCCAAGTCCGGCCATCCGGGCATGCCGATGGGCATGGCGGCCGGGGCTTATGTGCTCTGGACGGGCCACATGCGATACAACCCCGCCAATCCCCGGTGGATCAATAGGGATCGTTTCATCCTCTCGGCCGGGCACGGCGGCATGTTACTGTACTCCCTGCTGCACCTGACCGGCTTCGACATGACCCTCGACGACCTCAAGAACTTCCGTCAGTGGGGTTCCAGGACCCCGGGCCACCCGGAATACGAGCCGGACCGCGGCATCGAGGTAACCACCGGCCCGCTGGGCCAGGGCATCTCCAGCGCCGTCGGCATGGCCATCGCCCGCAAGCACCTGGCCGCGTACTTCAACAAGCCCGACATGCCGCTGATCGACTACCGAATCTACGTCATCGCCGGCGACGGCGACCTGCAGGAAGGCGTTTCGTCCGAGGCCTGCTCGCTGGCCGGGCACCTGGGGCTGGACGACCTGATCGTCATCTACGACGACAACCATATCAGTATTGATGGAGCCACCGACCTGTCGTTCACCGAGGACCGGGCCAGGCGGTTCGAGGCCTACGGCTGGCATGTCCAGGTCGTCGGCGGCGACGGCAACGACATGGCGTCTTTTGAGAAGGCGCTGGAGAAGGCCAAGACGGAGAAGGGCCGTCCCTCGATTATCAACCTGCGGACCCATATCGCCTTCGGCAGCCCCACCATGCAGGATACCTCCGAGGCGCACGGGGCGCCTCTGGGCGATGAGGAGATCGCCCGGATGAAAGAGCGATTCGGCTGGGACCCGGCCAAGACCTTCCACATCCCCCCCCAGGTCGCCGAGCACATGGCGCAGATGCGCCGCAAAGGCGAGAAGGCCGAGGCTGCTTGGCGCAAGATGTTCGACGATTACGCCGCCCGCTATGGCGATTTGGCGAAGGAATTCACCAACGCCCTCGCCGGCAGACTGCCGGTCGATATTGACGCCCTGCTGCCCAAGTTCGAGGCCGGGACCACGCTGGCCACGCGGCAGGCCTCCGGCAAGGTGCTGGCGGCCCTGATGCCCAGGATGCCCCATATCCTCGGCGGCTCGGCGGACCTGACGCCCTCGAACAACACGAACTGGCCGCAGGCCAAGGACTTCCAGAAGGATGCCCCCGACGGGCGGTATCTGCGTTTCGGCGTCCGCGAACACGCGATGGGGGCGATCCTCAACGGCATCAGCGTCAGCGGGATTACGCGGGCCTACGGCGGCACGTTCCTGGTGTTCTCCGACTACATGCGCGGGGCGGTTCGCGTGGCGGCGATGTCGAGGTATCCGTCGATCTTCGTGTTCACGCACGACAGCATCGGATTGGGCGAGGATGGCCCGACGCACCAGCCGGTGGAGCACTTCCCGGCGCTGCGGGCGATTCCGCATCTGA
>DSDB01000293.1 GCA_011057845.1 Phycisphaerales bacterium
CGCAGCGAGTTCGAGAAGGGCGGGGGCGTGCCGTGCCTGGTGGCGGTCGAGCAGGACGCCACGGGCAACGCGAAGGATATCGCCCTGGCGTGGGGCAACGGCATCGGCGGGGCCCGCGCGGGGATTATTGAAACCACGTACAAGGAAGAGACGGAGACGGACCTCTTCGGCGAACAGGTGGTATTGTGCGGCGGGTTGACGGCGCTGATCAAGGCGGGTTTTGAGACGCTGGTCAACGCGGGTTATCAGCCGGAGATCGCGTATTTTGAGTGCATGCACGAGGTCAAGCTGATCGTGGACCTGATGTACCAGGGCGGGATGAGCTACATGCGGTACAGCATCAGCAACACGGCCGAGTACGGCGACCTGACCCGCGGGCCGCGGATCATCACGGACCAGACGCGGGCCGAGATGAAGAAGATCCTCGATGAGATTACCAGCGGGGTGTTCGCGAAGGAGTGGGTGGATGAATACAAGTCGGGCCTGAAGAACTTCAACGCCCTTTACGAGAAGGACCACGACAGCCAGCTCGAACAGGTCGGCCGCGGGCTGCGCGGGATGATGAAGTGGATTAAGGCCAAGGAGGTGTAGGTGCGGTATCGGCGGGCGATGCTGGATACTGGTGGGCCGTGCTCGGTGCGTTGTCATTCCCGCACAGGCGGGAATCCAGGAGATTTGACGCCGGGCGCCTGAAACTCAATTAAGGAGCAAGGCAATGGGATCACAGGAAGTGAAGGTTGCCACCGGCTGGATCGTCGGCCTGTTGGCGCTGGCGACGGTGTGGGGTCTGGGGGGCTGCCAGGAGGGCGAGCAGACGTCGGACGCCAAGCCGCCGGTGGCCGAGCCGCGATTGTCGGACATCTACACGGCGACGGCGACGGGCCGGAGCAACTCGCTGGACGTGCTGGAGATGGTCAAGCAGCGGCCGGATGAGCTGCTCAGCCAGAGCGACAGCGTCGTGGCCTCGCAGGGCGAGGACAAGAAGGGTCTGAAGCTCTGGTTTACAATGGTGGCCTTCGACGAGCACAGCATGAAGGCGGCGCGGAAGTACTTCTTCCTGGTGGATGAGAACGTGAAGAAGGCGTGGTTCGGCAAGTCGAAGCAGGGCATGGTGTTCCATTGCCAGGCGGTTTTGCCGGCGGACGTGGGGCAGAAGGCGTATGAGGATGAGAACGCCAAGACTCGCGCTATTGTGGGGTATGTTCAGAAGGCGTTTGCGGCGGACGTCGATGGTCTGGGCGAGGACGTCGCGGCCGGGGCGCCGGACGCAAGGCGGCTGGGCGTATCGGGGCTGATGGTGAACCAGGCGCTAAGGGACGTCGTCACGCGGATCGGCGGCTCGCCAGTGCTGGCCGGGCGGCTCAGCAGCCCGCAGGGACTGGAGTTCGACCATCCGAACTTTGAGAAGGGCACCGCGCGGATCAGCGTGCAGGGCGATACGGCCAATCTGAGTATCGAAATGGGCGTCCCGGCGGCTCAATACGGAGGCTTCCTCCTGCCATAATGGGGGGCGGAGTGCGTGCGGCTTGTACACATCCAGGGGCCCGGCGCCCGATGCCGGGCTACGTCAGGGCATCTATAACGGCTTTCGGGTGTTTCTCGAAGACGCGTAGCAGGGCCATTGCCGGTCCCTTGGGCTGGCGTCTTCCCTGTTCCCAGTTCTGTGCGGTGTCCACGCTGACGCCAATCATTCTGGCGAATCGGGTCTGCGAAACGCCCAGGGATTCCCTGAGTTTGCGTATATCGACGGCGTCATAGGTGAAGACACTGGTTTCAACAATCTCCATGTCCTACAGTATACGTCATTGGCGTACAGTCGCCATAAGGAATCACCGCGATTTCCGAAGATTTCTTTGTGATCTTCAAAAAAGGCTCCTCACGCAAATCTGTGCATTGATCACGGATCAGACGTGCGTTTGTCGCTTTGCGGGCTACCAGCAGCAGAGGCAGAGGGCCCGGTGATCTGGGCCCTCGCTGCCGTTTAGCCACCGGACGCGGCGCTCGGGTTGCATCCCGGCGCGCCGGGACAGAGCCCAAACCTGCGGCCCGGCAAGGAGTTAGGTTAATGCTCGGGTCGAGTGTACACAAGAACAATGTGGTCAGCCGTAGCCGGCTGAAACACGCCACGCTGCCGGTAGCCCGCAAAGCGACAAAACGCAGGGTCGGCGGGTCGCCGCGGGCGCCGTCGCTTGAGCGAAGCGCTGTGGGCAGCCGTGATTCAAAGTCGTAACGTCTTTCATCACAATCACTTACACGACGTTTTACCCAAATTGCCTGCACAGATTTGTGTGAGGAGCCTCAAAAAAAG
>DSDB01000374.1 GCA_011057845.1 Phycisphaerales bacterium
AGACAGACCGCGGGCCCAGCTACTATGTCGGACGAAACGTCCCGAAAAGTTTAGCGGGCCGGCACTGAATTGGCCACAACAGGCACATAGCGCCGCGCCAAAAGTCTGATAATAAGACCCTAGAGACACAAGCTACGGCGGCGATTTGGCCGACGCCGGAAGACTTTCTATACTATCCAGTGGCGGCGCAACCGGCACTCATCGGGCCAAACGGATGCGCTGCATGGGGGTATCGACCCATTCAACAGTCTTGCCGAGGCGTTTTTTCAGGGACGTCGTCGGCGACGCCAACTGCGCCAATGGAGGAACGGTATGAACGATCTGGTCGTACTGACAGACCAGCAGAGATTCGAGCCTCTTGAGACGATGCGAAACGAGCGGCTGATCGCCATCCTGACCTATCAGTCAAAGGGCAAATGGCGTGTCGCCAAGGCGCTTGTAAGCGATTTGGCCGCCGAACGGATCATGCTGGCGTGCATGACGCCGGATGGTGGGCGGCCGCAGCCGGTCAACATCCAGCCGGGCCAGTCGGTGGGGCTATCGTTCAAGCTGCCCTGCGGCAAGTGCGTGATGGAGACCCGCGTCGTGGCCTTGCAGCCGGCGGCAACCGGCGAGGGCGGCGGCCGGATTGTGGTCGAGATGCCCGATGGGATCGAGGTGATCCAGCGGCGCAGCTACTTCCGGGTCAACGTGCCGCCGTCGTTGCGTGTGGACGTGGTCCTGTGGCGGCGCAGCGGCAAGTCCGGCCCGCATGCGGAACCGAGCCGCTACTGCCACGGGCAGTTGGTGGATATCTCGGCCGGCGGGGCGCAGGTGGCGCTGCAAGCCGATGTCGAATCCGAGGGCAACGAGGAGGCCGAACCGGGTGTCTGGCGTGTTGCATCGGCGCCGCCGGGCCGCGATAACGGGATTTCGGCGCCGGGTCTTCACAACGGTCAGTTTATCGAGATGCGGTTTACTCCCCTGCCGTATGAGCCCCCCATGCTTCTGGCGGCCCAGATACGCAACATCTGGCCGTCGGCCGACGGGTCGAAGCTCTATCTGGGTCTCCAGCTTGTGGGCCTTGAGGCCACCGCGGAAGGCCACCAGTTGCTGGCCCGGCTGGTCAACGTGGTGGAACAGTACCACCGGATGAACGAATCCGGGCCGATCCGCCAGCAATCTGATGAGCCCGGCCGGTCTGTAGCCGAAACACCCGTCATGGCGTCGGTGGTCGGGTCATAGATGCCGAGCGTCGGGGGGAGCCCCCCTACCATCCATCGGACAGGCCCTGCCTCGTGCGGCGCGGATGGCGTGCTTCTGCGCACCATAGGCCGGCGGTGTCAGCAGGGTCGGCCGTCAGGCTGCGAGTCGGGTTGTCCGGGTGAGGAGACGGCGACCGCTCCAGTCTTGCGCAGGGCCCGAAGATAGACCCACTTGACGGGGCTGCCGCTGGTGAACAGGCAGAAGATCACGGCCAGGGCCGCCTGACGGTTCCAGACGATCACCCCGAGGAAGAGAATCGCGCGGATGAGGTGGTCGAACGGCTTCTTGCCCTTGAGGTACACGTTGAGGATGTGGGGATAGCGAATGCGGCTGACCATGAGAATGCCCATGCCAAAGACGGCAAAGGGCAGCGAATAGACGAGGCTATGGTCGAGGGCGCCGTAGACGCCGCCGACGGCGGGCAGGACGATTTCCTGGTGGAAGATCACGAGGCTGACGACCGTTCCGGCGGCGGCCGGCGTGGGCAGTCCGACAAAACTCATGTGGGCCGTTTCATCTTCCTCGTTCTCGACGTTGAAACGGGCCAGACGGATGATCGCGCAACTGAGATAAACGGCCGCGGCGAGCCAGATGAACCGCTGCATGAAGTGCAAGCCGGGCGTGTCAGCCAGTTGCAGGCTGAGCTTGAACTCGACGATCTGGACCATGAGAAACGCCGGGGCCGCGCCGAAGCTGACGACATCGCACAGACTGTCCAACTGGCCGCCGAAGCTGGAGGTGCTGTGGCTCATTCTCGCCAGGCGTCCGTCCAGCATGTCGGCGATCATGGCCATGAAGATCAGATAACCGGCGCCGGCGAAATGCCCCTTGGACGCCAGCAGGAGGCTTCCAAAGCCGCAGACGCCGTTGAGGATCGTCACCAGGGCCGGGAGCATCGCGACGTACTTGAGCCGCTGGCGACGGACCCGGCGGAGGAATCGGGCTCTTGCACGGCCGTCTTTGTGTCGGCTCATGATTCATACCTCATCAATACGGTCAGCCCGGCCTTGACCTTGTCGCCGGTGGCGACGAGGCACTTGAGGTCGTCGCGGGCCG
>DSDB01000085.1 GCA_011057845.1 Phycisphaerales bacterium
ATTCAACAGCCACGCCGACGACATCGACTACCAGATCGAGGCCGATTTCTCCGGCATCATCTGCCCCGGCATGCCCAACACCGTCATCGAACTCGGCGAGAAGTTCGGGCGGCTCATGAACTACGGCGACGGCCTCTACGGCGGCCAGTTTGTCGGGGCCATGTACGCGGCCGCCTATTTCATCGACGACCCCAGGAAGATCGTCGAGGCCGCCCTCGAGTGCATTCCGGCCGCCAGCCAGTTCGCCGAATGCATCCGCGATGTTCTGGCCTGGCACAAGGAGAATCCGGATGACTGGCAGAAGACCTGGGCCCTCGTCGAGGCCAAGTACCAGGACAACCCGGACTACCGCCGTGCCTCCTGCGACAAGGGCGATTTCAACATCGACGCCAAGATCAACGCCGCTTATATCGTCATGGGTTTGCTCTACGGCAACCGCGACCCCGACCAGACCATCATCATCTCCACCCGCTGCGGCCAGGACTCCGACTGTAACCCTTCCAATGCCGCCGGGGTGCTTTTTACCACCCTCGGCTTTGACAACCTGCCCGATAAGTTCAAATCGGCCCTGAATCCCGAGGGCAAGTTCAGCCACACGCCGTACAATTTCCCCACGCTGGTGAAGGTCTGCGAGAAGCTCGCCCGTGATGCCGTGGTCCGAGGCGGCGGCCGCATCGAACAGACACCCGACGGCGAAGTTTTTGTTATTAAGGGCCAGGAGCCGAAGCCCTCGGCCCTCGAACAGTGCTGGGAGCCCGGCCCGGTCGCCAACAGCCGCTTCACCGAAGAAGAGATGAAGCAGATCACCGCCACGGCGGGCATGGACCTGTCCAAGGCCATCGGCGAGTTCGCCCCCGGTTGGAAGGTCCTCAAGTGCGGCCCCGACATGGCCCCCGGCCTCTACAAGGAGCAACTCGGCAGGCAGAACGTCCTGTTGACCCATCCGCTCGATGGCCAGACGGCCTGCATCCTGACCCGCACACTGACGCTTCCCGCGGGCAAGCCGAAGCTCTCCATGATCGTCGGCCACCATCCTCAGGGCGACTGGGACCTCATCGTCAAGGCCAACGGCAAGCAACTGGGCAAGTTCACCATCGGCCCGGACTCCTGCACCAACAACTGGACCACCGTCGAGGTAGACCTCTCCGACTACGCCGGGAAGGAAACCAGACTCGAACTGCTCAACCAACCCACCGACTGGCGATTCGAAGGCGCCTACTGGGCCAAGATTGAAATCATGTCCAACTGACCGTGTCTGCGGACCTCTGTGAAGGCTGTGACCAATTGCGACCCTCAAGTGAGCACATACCGTCGGTCAAAGCAGATCTGTCCCAATGGATAGTGCTCATCCCCCGTGCAGATGTCTCAAGTACCGGTCTGCTAGGTAGCATCCTGGACTCGGAGGCATTCGCGTTCCTGAGAGACCCCGAGGAGGATGTTTACACACTGGATGATGGCGAGCCCATACGTTAAGGGTATTCGTATCTGTCTCGACCCGACGTCCTCCGTTGAGGGGCAATACCGGTGTTCTCGGGTGCATCAGAGTGAAGGGTCTTTACTACTAGGCCGAAAGCGCCTTCATGAGGGCTTTTGGCGGGCCGATCGCGCCGGCGCGGACGTTGACGCCCCCGGCTGCTGGTTGCCCGCGCTGTGAGAAACGCATCTTGAATCCTGTATGACAGGGTGGAGTCCTCCAGGTTCACTCCCCACCAACCCCAAGGAGACCCGTTCGAGAATTATCACCAGCCGAGTATACCAAAGCGAACCGGCAATACGTCTGTAGCAATGAGGACCATAACAGTCCTGCCAACAGCATGGATGCCAGGTCGGCCGGGTCACCACTGTACCGATCCGTCATTCGTGGCCGACTTGTGAATCCTCGCCTCCGGGGTTGATCCTCCCTCTCGCTCTCGCTTCCGACCCGGAGGCTTTCCGTGTCGCCGCCAAGCCAATTGCCTATTGCTCCAAGCCGGCAGCCTGCCTCCAAGGTCACAGGAACCGAAGAGTGGCCGGCTCGGGCCCCACTCTCGCCACCAGCCCCTTGCCCCGGCCGGGCGCCACCGGCTATAGTGCATGGTGAAATCACGACTCAGACTTCAAGGACCATCGCATGAACCGATCGACCCTCTGCCGCACTATCCTGAAATTCGCCTGCCTCTTGGTCATCTCGCGGGCAGCCGCCGCCGATTACCCCAACGACCGCTCGCCCCTGGCCATCAACCTCGGTGGAATCACCTACTACACCAGCGAGGTCGTCTTCGTAGACCTCTTCAAGCACTCCCAGACCTTCAAGAGCC
>DSDB01000478.1 GCA_011057845.1 Phycisphaerales bacterium
CCCATTTGAACTCGGCGCCGCCCTTGCGGGCCGGATTGGGTCCGGTTGCGGAAACGCTCACCGGGCCGGGATCATTGGGCTTGGTGGCCAGGTAGCGATGATTGGTCAGCGACATGAGCATGGTGTCGCCGCGCATGAGGTTGACCCACTGGAAGGACTCCGCATCACTGGGTGTCTCTCCGGTCAGGTCTTTCATTGAGACGGCCTCGCCGGCGGCGGATACGAACCGGCCGTTGGCGGCCTTCAGCGCCACGCGGCCCTTGCCCAGGTCGATGACCTGGAATTGGGTGTTTTGGGCGTCCGCGCCAGGTGCATCGGCCGCTACATTGACGAGCGTCATGTTCCGGCTATCGACGGCCAGGACACTGCCGTCGGCGCCGCTGGTCAAGGTGATGGTCTTGCCAACGGGAATCTCGCGTTCGATGCCTCTGGCCCGCGGCTCCTCGACGGTGTAGTTGTCAAAGTCGGCATAGCCCCCGGGCCGGCCGGATGTGTTGTAGTGGAACAGGGCCGGGCGGACGCCCTGGAAGGTCGTCAACTGGAAGGTCATGGTGAAAGGAGGACGCAGAGGCGTGAAATCCCTGCCATCGGCGCTCCAACTGAAGACGGCCTGGTCGGTATCGAAGTTGCAGGCAACGCGCAGCCAGAGGCGCTGGGGCGGTGCCGTCTGGCTCACGGCAGGTGGACTGGCCGGTTCGGTAGCGGCTCCCGGGCGTGCGAATCCGCGCTCGCGGCCGGGGCTGCTGTACATCTGTAACGTCGTGCCCTCGCCGGTCTTCACCACGCCGATCCAGGCATAAGGCGAACTCAGCAGCGCCAGACCGGCCGTATCCCCCGCGACCATGCCTGACGTGTCCAATTCGACCGTCATAATGGACTCGGGTCCGGGCGGCCGCTGGCATAAGCTGTTGCGGGCGCTGTAAAAGTCGTTGGCCGGCAGCGAATGGAGCCGAAGCACACCGGGCTTCTCCGTGAGGGACCACTTGGCGTCGTCGGGAACGTGGTTCCACTGCCAGTGCGGATTGAGCTTGCCGCCGTCGAAGTTGTCGTTATGAACGAAGGCGGGCTTGGGATCCTGGGTGTGGCCGGTGTCGGGTTTGATCCAGGTGTTGGGCGCCTTGCGGAGGTTGCCCGGCAGACCAATAAGAGGAAAGCCGTTGTCCCAGGTAATCGGGACCAGGGCGACCATTCGCCCGGCGCTGCCGTGGTCCTGCATAATGACGCTCCACCACTGGCCCGAGGGGGTATCGACCATGCCCCCCTGGTGCAGGGTCAAGCCGCGGTCACTCGCGGTGGCATGAGCCGGCGCTGCGATGGTCACGCCGAGCGATTCGCCCTGGACCATGCGTTCGACCGTCCAGGGACCGTCGATGGAGTCGGCCCGGGCAACCATCTGATCCGTCGTTGCGCCGGGGATGGCCGAGATGTCGTAATATTTGCCGTTGATCTTATAGAGGTGGTGGCCTTCGCCCATTCGCTCAGGCAACGACCGCCTGGGGGCGTCGGCGACGAAAGACCGCAGGTCCGGGGCGAGTTCCTCGATAGGATAGGGCGCCCGGTTGCCGGAGATAATGTAGACCTTGCCGTCGTCGTCGAACAGGACCGACAGGTCATGCCTTCCGGGCAGTTGGTTGCGCTCCCAGGGGCCGTGTATCGACTTGGACCGGAAGACCTGCAGACCAACGCCGTTGACATTGGTGAAGACGTAGAACGTGCCGTTGTGGTAACGGATGCACGGGGCCCAGATGCCCTGGCCGTAGATGTTCCCGCCTTCAAGACGAAAGGCCGGGCCGAGGTCGAGCCGGTCCATGCAGTAGCCGGCGAGTTCCCAATTGCAGAGGTCCTTGGACTGCATCAACTGCACGGCCGGGTTCATGTGCATCGTCGTGCCGGCAAGGTAGTACGTGTCGCCGACGCGGATGATGTCGGGGTCCTCGAACTCCTCATAGAACAGCGGGTTCGAGTACGTGCCGTTGCCGTTGTCGGCGGTCCAGTGTCTGGCGGCGTCGGTGGGGATTCCGGCAAGAGCCGGGGGCAAAGGCGGCGCGGCGATAACACCAATGGTCAGTACGACCAGACTCGCAAATCCTGGATAACATCGAAAACATCGCATGCCAATACTCCTTTGTGAAAGATCAGTTTCGAATGCGGAACACGGTAAGCGAATTGGCCGGCGCGTCATAGTCGAACGTTGGTTTGAGCGTCATATCGTCCGAGACCGGCTTTACCACAGGCGGCCGGCCATCCTCGTTAAACGCGTCGGCATCCGAACCGGTAAGCACCGTCCGGGTCGAC
>DSDB01000690.1 GCA_011057845.1 Phycisphaerales bacterium
CGATGCCGGCATCTGGAGCGGCGACGAGACCCGAAGTTCGGCCAGACGGTTTGAACTGACCGACGAAGAAGTCAAGAGCCTGATGGAGCAGATTAAGAAGAACGATCCCGCCAAGGCCGCCGAACTTGAGAAGCTCCGCAAATCGGCGCCGGAGAAGTTCCAGGAGCAGATCCGTTCGCAGGCTCGCGAGGAATACAGCCGGATAGTCCGGGAGCGCATGGAGGTCTGGCGGGCCCGGCGCCGCGAGGAGTTCATCGCCTGGCTCGGCAAGGAATACCCCAAAGAGGCCCAGGAACTCGCCGGCCTCAACGACAGGGAAGAAGCCTACGCGAAGAAGTACGACCTGCTGCGGCAGAAGTACGGGCAGATTTACGAAGAAGAGCGGCGCAATCCGGAACTAGCCAAGGTACTCAAGGAAGACCTGGAACTCCAGCAGAGGTCGAATCGGATTCTCGCCAGGCTCAAGCAGGCCAAGAATGATCAGGACAGACAGAAACTGCAGGCCGAACTCGAGGAGACCGTCGGCCGGCGTTTCGACCTGATTGTGCTGCGCCGACAGATTGCCTACGAACAACTGCTCAAACGCATCGAGGACCTCAAGCGCGAACTGAGCAACAGCCGCGATGAAATCGAGCGTTGGCGCGATCCGAAGTTCAAGGAGCAGGCGGTCGGGGAGCGGCTCAAGGAGTTGACCGCCGGGGCCAAGTTTACATGGGATTGACCGGCAGAGCCACCCGGCCCTGGTATTGCCTCCGCGCTGGTATCTCAGCAGACACACATGGGTGGCATTCCTTCGCGCAGCGAAGGGATGGTCCAAACCACGCCTTGTCTACGGCAAGGCATGCCACATCGGGTATTGCCTTCACTCTGGTGTTATTGCCTTTACCCTCGTGCTTCAGCAGATACACGTGGGTGGCTACAATTCCCAGCCCGGCCGGCACGGCGGATTGAGGTACTTGTTGGCCTCGTCATTGTTGGTGAACCGCCCGGCCTGGCCGTCCCACTGGAGCTTTGTGCCGAGCATCTGGGTTGCGATGATGCCCAGCCTGGCAAGCTCCGTCAGCGGTCCGCCGTAGTCGAAGTTCGAGCCGGCCCGGCCGCCCGTCTTGATCGCGCGGAGCCAGTCCTGATGGTGGCCCGGCACGCGGGCAATCGTCTCGGCGGGCAGCTTGTATTCCTTCATCTTCGTCTCCGGGAAGATCCGACATCCGCCGGCCCCGTGCGAACCGTACTGGATCGCGCCCCTGTCGCCAAAGACCACCGCGCCGGTCTGCGGGGGCTTGCGTCCGGGTTCGAGGTCCTTCGGCTGAGGAATCGGCTCGGTCCCGTCGAACCAGGTCAGCTTGACCGGGCCGCGATCCCCCTTGGCGGCGAACTCAAACTCGATGATCGAGCCGGCCGGGAACGTGTCGGCGTGCGCCACCGGATCGTAGTCCTTTGCGTTGGCCACGATGGTCTTCGGCGATCCCAGGTCCAGCGCCCAGAACACCGGGTCCACCACATGGCAGACCCAGTCGCCGATGGTCCCTGAACCGAACGGTATCCAGGCCCGCCAGCTTCCCGGCAGGTACATCGGGTTGTACTTGCGCATCTTCGCCGGTCCCAGCCACAGGTCCCAATCCAACTCCTTCGGGATAGGATGGTCCTCGTTGCGTCGGGATAGTTGTCGGATCCGGCAGTGGTTGGCGCTGCACGCCGCGTGGACCTCCGTCACCTTACCGATGGCCCCGTCCCAGATCCACTCGCAGAACCGCCGAATATCGGGGAACGAATGCCCCTGATTGCCCAACTGCGTCACCACGTTCTGCTTCCTGGCCTCGGCCATGAGCGCGCGAATCTCGTATATCGAATGCGCCAGCGGCTTCTCACAGTACAGATGCTTCTTGCGTTTCAGAGCCGCCATGGATGCCACGGCGTGCGTGTGGTCCGGCGTCGAGACACAGACGGCGTCGATTTGGTCCTCCATCTCGTCGAACATCTTGCGAAAATCGGTGTACTTTTTCGCCGCCGGGAACCGGTTGTACGTATCCCCGACCCGCCGCTCGTCGACATCGACCATCGCCACGATGTTCTCGCCCTTGCAGCCGTCGACCTGGGCCCCGCCTCGTCCCCCAACGCCTATGCAGGCAATATTCAGTTTGTCGCTGGGCGCCGGCCCGCCGCCGGCCAGCACGTGCCGAGGCACGACGTAGAACGCCCCTACCGCCGTCGCCGCCCGAATCAACTCGCGCCTTGAAATCCTGCTGCTACCGTTGTGCATCATTCAACCTCCTGAAGCCATAATGTCGTCACG
>DSDB01000588.1 GCA_011057845.1 Phycisphaerales bacterium
CCTCGATACCTGACCGGCCGACGGCGGCATGCGGATGATCCGCTCATCGGCGGCCACGCCCATCTCCACCGGGGCCTCGTCGCCGTTGAGCAGGACGGCGGTCAGTTCGGCGCCGGCGGGGAGCCTGACGGGCAGGCGTTCGCCCTGACTGGTGGCCAGCACAAACGTCGCGTGGGTGTTGAGCATGCGGTCACGGGCGAGAATCTGCTCGATGATGACCCCGTTGACGATGGTCGTAAAGACCTTGGCCTCCTTCTGGGCCACAACGGGCAATGACAGCGCAAAGGGCGGGGCGTTGTACCGGAAGGCCAGAGACGCCCTCCCGCGGTGGCCGGGCCACGGCAGGTCCTGCGCACTGCCGGGGTCGCCGCTGATAAGGTTGGTCATGTTGGGCTCGCCGATAGCCAGGGTATCGGTCTTGGCGACGGCGATGTAGCCGTTCTGGTTGGACAGTCGCCCCGCGGCAAGGATGGGCGCCACCTCCACGATGGCGGGCTTGCCGAATTCCCCGGCCTGGAAGGACCGGCGGGACTGCACCGTCAGTGGGTAGCTGTTGCTGACCTTGGATTGCAGAGAGATGCGGTAATAGGCCCAGCTCTTGTCGTTGGGATCGTCGGCGGTTGTCTGCTGATCGGCGGGCAGGCTGTCGATCCGCGGCTTCTCCTTAATGCCGGGGCCCGTGATCTGGACACCATCGTCGGCCAAGGCGGCCGGCATCTTAATATAGAAGGTGTCGGCGGGGGCATACCGGATGTGGTATTGCACGATGGCCTGCTGGTCGACGGTACCGGGCTGTATGTCCACAAGGCGGTGCACGGTCGCCGATATCTGGACGGGCTTGACGCCGACCTTGAAGACAGCGCCGGCGGCGGCCAGGCGATCAACGGCCCGAAACTCAAAGCCCATCGCGGGGCTCAGACCCGCAATGGAGGTCCATTTCTCGACCTGTGGAGCGGGTATCGGCTGCATCTGGTCGGCGCGGTCCAGTTCGGCCTGGAGCTGCTCGGCCACGGCCAGCAGGAGTTGACCTTCATACGATTGCAGGTTGTTCGCATCAGGCAACGGCAGAGCGAAATCCACATTCCCGGCGGCCTGGTCCCGGCTCGTTCGGGCGCTAATCTGTAGCTCGAAGTCCCCGACCCGCTCCTGTTTGAGCAGTACGTGGAGGACGCGCGAGGCGCCGGCTCCCTTGAGGTCGTAATCGTCCACCAGTTCGCCCGGACCCACGGACTGGATGACCCAGGGTTCGGGCATCTGCATGTTGAGTTCGAACAGGCCGGCGCGTTCGACTTTGTAACGCAAGCGCCCCCGCAGTTCGAGCCGGTCGAGATCCACGCCCAGCAGCCAGTTCTGATTAAGAGAAATACGCGGCGTCGTGGTCTTGATAGCCAGAACCGCGGCATAATCGCCTCCGATGAAGCGGTACGCGGTAACACCGGGACGCCCGCGAACAGCCTCCGGTAGTTGGCCTGTGTCGACACGAGCAAGGTCCTTGATCTGGTCCAGATGCACCGAGCGTCTTGGCGAGGACGTAACCGCGAGCAGGCCGCTGGATCGCAACACCCCCTCACAGACCACCGCCGCCAGATCAAGCCGTGCACTGGCCTCCTGAAGGAACCGCTCCATCCGGATCGTCAGCCGGTAACCCTCTCTGGCGGGCGCAAAAAGGCCGACCTTCAGAGACGGCCGGCCGTTGGGATCGGCGGCGACATCCCATTGGGCAATGTTGGCGCCGCCAACGTCGGTGACACGAAAGCCGGCCGGCAATTGGACGCCGAAGGCGTCGACGCCGCCGCGGTGGATGCTGTAATCCAGTTGTATGCTGTAGGCGACCAGGGCCTCGGTCACGTCGATGTGCTGGAGTTGCTCGCAGATCAGGACCGGTTCGAGTTCGACGGCGGCTTCCGTCTTGGGCTTCCAGCTCAGGGTGACTTCCTGGGCCGAACCAAGAAAGGCCTGGACGCGGGTGGCGGCCTGGTCGTCGATGGTGACCTGCGTGGTTCCGGCGGCGAGCATGGGAGCCACATCGACCTTAAGGTTCTCTTCGGGGATGACCAATTCCAGCGTCGTGATGGCGGCGGTGGGGATTCGGTACTTCAGGACGGCCAGACCCGGCTGGATGTCGAGTTGCCGCACGAAATCGAGGACCCATGTGTAGCGGCCCTTGCCTTTGGTTACCAGCATGTACTGACCGTTGACCACGCGAAGCAGGGGCACGACTGCGTTGCTGTCGGCCGTCGATAGAGACGCTTTCGAGACGCCCACATCCGCCAGACCGATGGGCGTCTCGA
>DSDB01000376.1 GCA_011057845.1 Phycisphaerales bacterium
GGACGTCCGGTTTGTGTGAGTAGCGCCGATGAGTGGTCGGACGATAGTCGCGGGCCTGGGCAATCCGTTGATGGGCGATGAAGGCATCGGCTGTCGCCTGGTCGAGCGGCTTGAACGCGAAGCGGACCGTTTTCCCGGCGTGCGGTTTGTCGACGTCGGCACCGGCGGGGTGCGGTTGTTGCATCTGCTGGCGGACGCCGACACGGCGATCCTGATCGACTGTGCGATGATGGGGGCCGAGCCGGGCGCCATCCGGCGGTTCACCCCGGACCAGGTCGAAAGCGTCAAGACGCTGGTCCATCAATCGCTGCACGAGGCGGACATTCTGGGGATCATCCGAATGGCCGAACAACTGGGCCAGTGCCCGCGGCGAATCGTGATCTTCGGCATCCAGCCGGAGAAGATCGCCTGCGACAGGCAGTTGAGTCCGACGCTGGTCCGGAGTATGGACCGCTATCTCGGGCTCATCCGGCAGGAAATCGGGCCCGCGGCGGATGCGAGCGCCCGAGGATAATGAATCGGGACGGCCGCTATTGACGCGGCGGCGTCCAAGGTATAGAATGACCATCAATACGCAGCCAATATCGTTCACCAAGGGGCAGCCATGGGACAGGGTAGAATACTGATCATCGACGACGACCCGGATATCAGCGAAGCCATGAAGATCGTGCTGGAGAGCCACGGTTACGACGTGGATACGGCCGCCGACGGCCAGTCGGGCATGGACCGGATCCGAGCCGAGACGCCGGACGTCATCGTCCTGGATGTCATGATGAACACGCCGCAGGAGGGTTTCACCCTCTCCCGCGAACTCAAGCAGCACCCGACGTACAAGAAGATCCCGATTTTGATGCTCACATCGGTCAAGGACAAGACCGGGATCGATTTCAAGGCCGTCGCCGGCGACGATACGTGGCTGCCCGTCGAGGAGTTCCTCGACAAGCCCGTGCCGCCGGACATACTCATCTCGAAGATCGAGAGTCTTTTGAAGTAGTCCCGACCGGATGGAAAACCTGCTCCAGACCACGAGTCTCGTCGAGAGGGCACAGTGGCTCGTGAGGCTGCGATGGGTGGCCATCGGCACGCTGGCCGTGGCGACTCTCGTTGCCGGCCGCGTCATGGGGATTGCTTTGCCCACGCGGGCGCTGCATGTCGTCACGGCCGTCCTGATCGTCTACAATTTTGTACTCTGGGATTTCCTCAAGTACTCGACCACCGGCAACCGCCATTTGTCCGTGGCCGGGATCGGCGCCGTCCTGACGCTCCAGATGTGTGGCGATCTGCTGATCCTGACGACCATCCTGCACTTTTCCGGCGGCATCGAGAATCCGTTCGCGTTCTTCTTCGTCTTCCACATGATCCTGGCCAGCATCATGCGGTCTCGGCTTCAGAGCTACCTGCAGGCCGCCCTGGCGGTCCTGCTGTTTGGCGGGATGGCCATGCTGGAGTACCACGGCGTGCTGGCGCACCACCCGCTGACGGGCTTTGCCGACCACGACCTCTACCGGAGCCTGCCGTTTATCGCCGGGACGCTGTTCGTCTTCGCCGGCACGCTGTTTCTCGTGGTCTACATGACCTCGAACATCTCCGAGCAACTGAAGAAGCAACAGGACGGCCTGGCCCGCGCGAACGCCCAACTGAAGGAAAAGGACAAGCTCAAGAACGAATACGTCCTGCGCCTGACGCACGACATCAAGGGGCATCTGGCCGCCATCGAGAGCTGTCTGAACCTCGTCGACAACGAGATCGTCGGCCCGCTCAATGCCAAACAGAAGGACCTGGTCGCCCGTGCCTACCGGCGGACCAGCAAGTGCATGCAGTTCGTCACCGCCATGCTGCGTCTGACCCGCATGAAGCTGGCGGGCACGCCCGATATGGAGGAATTCAGCCTCAGAAACACGATCGTCGAGTGTCTGGCGACCGTCCGCAACAGCGCCAGGAGCAAGGGCATCGAGCTGACCAGCGAGATCGCCGACGACATTGAGAAGGTCCGCGGCGAGGCCGTGCTGATTGAGGAGACCATCACCAACCTCCTGTTCAACGCCCTGCGGTACACGCCCGATGGCGGCAAGGTCCACCTGGCCGCGTTCAATAAGGGGGCCTTCATCCAGTTGGAGATACGCGATTCGGGCATTGGAATCCCCGAGGGCGAGCAGGAGAAGATCTTTGATGAGTTCTATCGTGCCGCCAATGCGCGTCTGGTCGAGCCCGATGGTACGGGACTGGGCCTATCGTTCGCACGGCAGGTGGTCGAGCGCCATGGCGGGCGGATCTGGGCCGGAAACAACCC
>DSDB01000279.1 GCA_011057845.1 Phycisphaerales bacterium
GACCCGCCATCTGGAGAACGTGCTTGGCGAACTCTCGTTCTTTGGCGTTGAGACGCTGCATCCTCGACCTGCGGCCGAATCGTTTATCCTCATACGCTCGCGCCGCATCAATAGTAGCGTTCTCCGGAAGCCTTCCGCGCGAAACCTCATCCGACATTCAAAAACCTCCTGAGCATCCCTGGTCGAGTGTTGTCCAGCCATCATGAGCCGGCAACAAGAGTTCTTGATTCTTGGCCCAGACCTAGCCAGTAGACTATAGGACTGCCGCACGTGCCTGTCAACGGGAGAACGGACGCAGGGCAATCGCATGTACTATTGCTTCAGGATGTGCATGAGATACTGGTGATCCCAGGAACAGGCCTTGGTCTTGGCTTTGAGGCCTATCTTGAGGGTTTTGTCCTGGCGCAACAGGTTCAGGGCGAGTCGGCGCAGCCGACTGAAGTTCTCCGCCGCGTTCCCCTGGCGGATGCGGCTGGCGTCCTCATTGAAGCTGACGTCCAAGCACCAGTGCAAGCCGTTCTCAATGCCCCAGTGGCCGCGGATGGTCGCCAGCAGTGACTCCGGCGTGGCGTGACGACAACTGCTGAGGTAGTAACGTCGTGCCGTTGACCGTTTCCCGCCGACCTGACGGATCGCTTCGACACAGATGAAACGTGCCAGTCCTTTCCATTGATCGGCCTGGGCATACCAATCGACCTCCTCGGTCGTCCAAAGTCGGCGGGTCTCGATGCGACCGTGGCCGGCGTCGGTGTCCTCGGTGAACTCGTAGGCGACACCCAGACAATCCTTCCGCATCCCTTCGGCAAAGAGCAGTTGCAGATCTTCGTGCAACGAAGGATGATTGTCCTTGATCTGGAGCAGATAGTCGCCGCCTTGATCGACAATCTTGGCGGCAATGGCCTTCTGACAGCCCATCGCGTCGGTCGTCACGACCGCCCCTTGTAAGTCCAACAGCTCCAGCAATTGCGGAATCGCGGTGATCTCGTTGCTCTTGGCCTCCGTGGCCAATTGCCCCAATACCAACTGATTGGCTTGCGAGAAGGCGCTGATCATGTGAATCGCCGCCTTCTCGCTGGCGTGATCGAAGCTGTGACGCAGGGTCTTGCCATCCAGAGCGATCCAACGCACGTCCGATTGCGCCACAGCGGCCATCCAGTTCATGAAGCACTTCTCGAATTGTACCGGATTGAGCCGACCGAAGACGCGGCCGAACGTGTCATGGCTGGGAATGCCATGCGGCAGCGACAGAAACGTACGCAGCCAGGCGAGCCGGCAGCGGCCGAAGGTGGCCACATCGACCCAACTGTCGGCCCCGCAGAGCACGGCCAGGATGGCGATGGCCAACATGTCCGAGAGACGATGCATCACGTTGTGGCCGGGTCGCGGGTCTTCCAGGTCTCCAAACCAGCGCAATAGACCATCGGGAGTGTTTGCGTCCATGTCAAACCTCCTGCAGACTCTATGAGGATATCGCTTCGAGCTTCTGTGGCGATGGTCCATCGCTCGACGATGTTCCCGAACCTAAAGGAGATTGGATGCTGGCGCAACCCAAATTAACAAAGGAACTTAAGATATTTTTGCGAGGGTTTTCTGTCGCAGAAAAAGGACCTGCCAGGGTGACGATCTACTCGTCGCCATTCCCGAATCCCCCTCCCGTCACAAACAGACACACACAAGTCACACCCCCATAGCCATACATGCGATTGCCCTGCACCGCCGGTGCGGGCCCTTGAGATGAACCGCTCGAACCGGTAGAATGGAGACTCGTCTGTGATGGCAGACTCTCCGATGTGATGACCGAGGACCTTATGCGAACGCGAACCGGCCATTCGGCGCAGCAGCGTTGCGCCTCCGTACGAATCACGCTGTGGGCCAGCAAGTCACTTACCCGGAGGAGATCGACGGCCGTCCTTGCGTTGCTGGGGGTTCTGGCCGTCGCGGCAGGCAGCCGTGCGGCCGATGCCCCGCAATGGGGCCAACGGCACGGCCGCAACATGGTCTCGCCCGAAACGGGGCTGCCCGACCGCTTCGATCCGGCCACCGGCGAGAATGTCAAGTGGATCGTCCCGCTGGGCAGTCAGACCTGGGCGACTCCGACGGTCGCCGGCGGAAAGGTGCTTATCGGCACCAACAACGACAACCCCCGCGACGAAGACCACAAAGGCGATCGCGGCATACTCCTGTGCCTGAACGAGGCCGACGGCTCGCTGTGCTGGCAGCTCATCGCGCCGAAGCTCTCCGACGACATCTACAAGGACTGGCCCAGGGCCGGGATGTGTTCGCCGC
>DSDB01000390.1 GCA_011057845.1 Phycisphaerales bacterium
AAAACAAACCCAATCCCGCCGACTCGTAGGGGCAACCCCCCGTGGTTGCCCTACCCTCCGTGGTTGCCCAACCCCCCACGGCCTGGCGCCACGGCGCATTTTGGCAAAACAAACCCAATTGCCGCCCCCGATCGCCATCACGACCCGCGCCGATGGCGGCCGGATACGCCGTCCCGAACCAGGAATCCGCCCTCCTGCGCTTGCCAGGCTGGATGCCGCGCGGTAATCTGGACCATTGCCGGTTCGACACACGCCCTGACCGGGGCTGGCCAACCGGCGTATTGATGATTCACGTATAGGAATCCGTCGGGTGCAGACGCTCATCGACTACATCAGCCGCGTCGCCGGCTACAATCTCTGGATGGTCGCCATCGAGCTGTGCCTCATCGGTCTGGTGGTCTACTGGGTGGTCGATTTCCTCGAAGGCACGCGCGGCGAGCGGCTCTTTCGCGGCGTCATCTTCATCCTGGTCGCCGGCGTGCTCATCCTCAACCTCCTGGTCGAGCGCCTCGCGTTCCTCCGCCTGGAGTACCTCTACAAACGCTTCCTGATCGCCGTGCTGATTATCGCCGTCGCCGCCTTCCAGCCGGAGATCCGCCGCGTCCTCATGCGGATCGGCCGGCCCCGATTCTGGTCCCGCTCGTCCCAGCAGCTCTCGCGGACCATCGAGGAGCTCATCGCCGCCGTGACGGACCTCGGCTCGGCGCGTATCGGCGCTATTATCGTTATCGAGCGGCGCGTCGCCCTCGGCGAGTTCATCGAGACCGGCCGCCGCATCGACGCACAGGTCAGCGCCGAACTGCTCAAGACCCTCTTCTACCCCGGCACGCCCCTGCACGACATGGCCGTCATCGTCCGCGGAGACCGCATTATCGCCGCCGGCGTCCAGTTGCCCCTGGCCGAGGCCGGCACCGTGGGCGGCTTTGAACTCGGCTCGCGGCATCGCGCGGCCATTGGCATCACCGCTGGCTCCGACGCCACCTGCGTCGTCGTCAGCGAGGAGACCGGCGTGGTCTCCATATCCCAGGACGGCAAGCTCGCCAGAAACGTAGATGAAACCGAACTGCGAAGGCACCTCAGCGAGGCCATCGTATGATGCGCCGCCATGCAGAGCCCAAGGGTTTGTCATGCCGCCCGCAAGCGTTTGTCATGCTGAGCGTAGCGAAGCATCTCGCTTTGGATAACGGAATGTGATGTGATGTTCCCGGAAGCGCCCATCGATGCTACTGCATAGAATCAATCTTGGAAAGTTCGCCGTCGTGGTCTTCCTGACGATCCTGATATGGGTCTGGTCCGACCTGGCGCTCGATGAATCCCTGGAGGTCCAGAACGTCAAGATCACGGTCGCCAAGTCCACGGATCCCTCCCTGTGGGCCAGCTTCGACGGGCGCGAGTCGGCCACGATCGAGACGATCGTCCTCAGAGGTCCGACCGCCAAGATCACCGACATCAGGCGGCGGCTCCACGGCCGGGGCATGAGCTTCGACACCTTCTTCGTACCCCAGCAGGAAGGCATGACCGAATCCGGACGCTACACCCTCAACGTCGCCGACTTCCTCAAGCGAGCCGACGCCATCCGCCAGGAGGGTCTCAGCGTCGAATCGGCCGAGCCGCGGGTCCTCGAGGTCCGCGTCGAGAAGCTCCTGGAGAAGCCCCTGGCGATTGAATGTGTCGATGAGAACGGCTTGCTCGTCGAGGCCGAGAGCTTCGAGCCGCCGACGGTGCGGGCCTACGTTCCGGCCGAGGCCGTCGTCAAGGCCCGCATCCGCCTGAGCCGCCGGGAGATCGAGCAGGCCCGTCTCGAACCCCTGCCCAAGGAGCCCACGGTGGCCTTTGGTTCCGAACCGGCGCGGCCGACCGGGGCGACCATCCGGGTCAAACTGCCCGCCGCCCAGGAGCGACTGCGGCCGTACACCATTACCACCGCCACTGTGGGATTCGCCCTCAGCGAAAACCTCCAGGCCCGCTACGAGGTCCAACTGACCAACCGCAGCGACCTGGCCACCGTCCTGATCAAGGCCACCCCCGAGGCCCGACAGGCCTACGAACGCCAGCCCTTCCAGATGATTCTCAACATCCTCGATGACGACAAGCCCGGCGAGGAGCTGCGGCGGCCCGTCGAATACGTCCTGCCCGAACCATTCGTCCGCCAGGGCGACATCATCCTCGACCAGCCCAAAACCGCCGCCCGTTTCACCCTTGTTCCGCTGCCCCGGCTTGAGCCGTAGGTCGTTTCGACACAAACGCAACCGCCGCCTCGACCGTCATCCACAGCGCCAGCAGGAA
>DSDB01000389.1 GCA_011057845.1 Phycisphaerales bacterium
GGTGCGGATCGAGGCCGGTTTGACGTCTGTTACGAAGTCCCCGGACGAGGAACCGTGCGGGAAGCCACGGTCACCCGCTGCCGGAACGCCCTGGTGGTCAATTACGATGAACCCGCCATGCGACGGCGAGATCCCGATTGCATGGTCGTGGCCGATAGCCTGCAGACGGACAAGGCCCGTTACCGCGACCGCTTCGGCGAACCTTTCGACGCCGTGCGAGCCGAGACGTTGGAGTGGTTGAAATCACAGCGGCTGATTGTCATGCCGTTTTCACTGGGGGCCTTCAGTCGTCGATCCGGACAGGGCGCCGTGCTGGTGGCGCCGGAGAATGCCGGGTTCTTCGCCGGCGGCCTGGCGGATCTACAGGGCATGATCGGGGCTCACGAGGTCCCGGCCCATTTTGAGGTCCGCAGCGTCATCTACCTGGCGCCGCCGTTTCGCCACACCCATTTCGGCGGGCGGCAACTCGTCGTCCATCACCGTGACAAGGACCTGCATGAGGTCTTCTCCTACAATCTCTACCCCGGCCCCAGCGCCAAGAAGGGCGTGTACGGCGTCCTGTTGAGTATGGGCGAGGCCCGCGATTGGCCGACCTTGCACGCCTCGACGGTACAGGTGGTCACGCCTTACGACAATGTGACCACCATCATGCACGAGGGGGCCAGCGGCGGAGGCAAGAGCGAGATGCTTGAGTTTGTGCACCGCCAGGCGGATGGACGGCTCTGTGCGGGACGCAACATCGTAACGGGCGAACCGCGGGTGATGACTCTAAATCAGGCGTGCGCTCTGCGGCCGGTGACGGACGATATGGCCATGTGCCGGCCGAATGCCCAGAATACCGATGGCGATCTGGTGGTGCAGGACGCCGAGCAGGCATGGTTCCTGCGCGTCAACCATATCCGCCGTTACGGCACGGATCCGCACATGGAGGCGTTGACCATCCACCCGCCGGAGCCGCTGATCATGTTCAACCTTCACGCCGCCGGGGGGGGCACCTGTCTGATCTGGGAACACATAGAGGATGCGTCCGGGCAGCCCTGTCCCAATCCGCGGGTCATTCTGCCGCGACACCACGTTCCTAACGTGATCGATGGGCCGGTGCGCGTCATGCTCCGCAGCTTCGGGGTGCGCACGCCTCCCTGTACGCGGGAGCAGCCGACCTACGGAATCCTCGGATTCCTGCATCTGCTGCCGGCGGCATTGGCCTGGCTCTGGCGGCTGGTGGCCCCTCGCGGCCACGCAAATCCCAGCATCGTTGGCGAACAGGGTATGTCCAGTGAAGGGGTGGGTTCGTACTGGCCCTTTGCCGCCGGCCGTATCGTGGACCACGCCAATCTGCTGTTGCGGCAAATCCAGACCACGCCCAAGGTGCGTTATACACTCAGCCCCAACCAGCACGTCGGCGCCTGGGAGGTGAGCTTCATGCCGCAGTGGATCAGCCGGGAGTATCTGGCCCGGCGCGGCGTCGCCCCATTCCGCGCCGACCAGGTGCAGCCGGCGCGTTGTCCTCTGTTGGGCTATACGCTCAAGAACATGCAGGTCGAAGGGGCGTTCATCCCGCACTGGTTCCTGCGGACCGAACTTCAACCGGAGGTCGGGCCGGAAGGCTATGACGGTGGCGCGCGCCTGTTGGAGGAGTTCTTCAGGCGCGAGCTACAGACGTTTCTCCATGCCGATCTCGATCCCCTGGGGCGCCGTATCATTGAGTGCTGCCTGGACGGCGGAGGAGTCGAAGATTACGCGGCACTGCTTTACGACGCCGTAGAACCCGATTCCAGCCGTCAACTGCATGTGGACTGGTGAGGATGTATGTCGAAATGGGGCGATTGGCATGAGCCTCTGCACACGGCGGCCGCTTACCACCGACTGACTGTGTCGTGCACCCGGATGTAAGCCGGCAGCAGCAAGGGGGTGATCCGGCAGCCGCTGCACGCCCAATGGAACAGAATCTTCTGGTCCTCCGCGGGCAGACCGTTGGCGGTATACGGACGGCGGATATACCCCTCTACGCAGCACGGTGGATAGCCGAACAGGTATCCCTCCAGACGCTGCGTAACGGCCGACTTGTCGATGGGAGTCCCGGCGAAGGCCGCCTCGTAGGTGCGGATGCAGCCAGGCGATCGGCTAAAGACAACCTCGACGATGCGTTTGCCGCTCTGGACAGTCCGCTCCACCCGGCCGGTCAGCAGGCCCATATCCTCCAATGCGGCAATCTGCTCGCTGTCCAAGGGTTTCTCCCACCGGCTCAGGGGTTTGACGCCTTCCTGTGTCAAGAACGCCAGATAC
>DSDB01000649.1 GCA_011057845.1 Phycisphaerales bacterium
ATCGGCACGGGCGTCTCCGGCGGCGAGGAAGGAGCGCTGCGGGGACCCTCCATCATGCCGGGCGGATCGCCCGCCGCGTGGCCCGCGGTCAAGCCGATCTTCCAGAAGATCGCCGCGCACACGGCCGACGGCGAGCCCTGCTGCGACTGGGTCGGCGAGGGCGGCGCCGGGCACTTCGTCAAGATGACCCACAACGGCATCGAGTACGGCGACATGCAGATGATCTGCGAGACGTACCAGATGATGAAGGAAGGCCTCGGCATGACGAATCAGCAGATGCACGAGGTCTTCGCCGAGTGGAACAAGGGCGAACTGGACTCGTACCTGATCGAGATCACGCGCGACATCCTGGGATACAAGGATGAAGACGGCAACGAGGTCATCGACCTGATCCTGGATACGGCCGGCCAGAAAGGTACGGGCAAGTGGACGGGCATCGAGGCCCTCAATCTCGGTCAGCCGCTGACGCTGATCGTCGAGGCGGTGTTCGCCCGGTGCCTGTCGGCGCTCAAGGACAAGCGCGTCGCGGCCTCGAAGGTGCTCAAGGGCCCGCGGGCCAAGTTCCGCGGCGACCGGGCGGCCTTCGTCAACGACCTTCGCCAGGCGCTCTACGCGGCCAAGATCGTCAGCTACGCACAGGGCTATCAGCTGATGCGGGCCGCGGCCGAGGAGTACGGCTGGAACCTCAACTACGGCGGCATCGCCCTGATGTGGCGCGGCGGCTGCATCATCCGCTCGGCGTTCCTGGGCAAGATCAAGGAGGCGTTCACGAAGAACCCGAATCTCGACAACCTGCTACTGGACCCGTTCTTCGCCAGGGCCGTGCGCAAGGCCCAGGGCGCCTGGCGCCGCGTGGTCCGCAAGGCGGTGGAACTGGGCGTGCCCATGCCGTCGGTCAGTTCGGCGCTGGCCTATTATGACGGCTGCCGACATGAGCGGCTCCCGGCCAACCTGCTGCAAGCCCAGCGGGACTACTTCGGGGCGCACACCTACGAGCGGGTGGACAAACCGCGCGGCGAGTTCTATCACACGAACTGGACCGGGCGCGGCGGCCAGACGTCCGCCTCCACCTACGTTGTTTGAGATGGAATGGCGCAACGGTTCGGGTTTGACAGGTCTTGGCGGCGGAGTTTTTCCGCTGCGCTGTGGATGAGATGGGAATGATTAAGATGGTGATATTCGGCCGCCATGCACTGGCGGCCGGTTGTATCCTCACGTTGTTGATGGCGACGGGCTGTCGCTCGAGATCCCCGGAGGTCTTCGACGGTGAGACGCTGCGGGGCTGGCACGTGCGCGGCGATCCCAACAGCAGCGGTTGGGTCATTGGCGTTGCGGCCGTGCGGCCTGAAAGCCCTCGGATTCTGACCGTCTATGAAGGTGCGGGGCAACTGATCAACGTCGCCCTCTACAACAACCACAGCCGGGACATCTACACGGCACGGTACTTTGGCGATTGTCGCGTGGAGCTGGAGTTCATGATTCCGCAGGGCGCCAACTCCGGCGTGCTGCTCATGGGCCGCTATGAAGTGCAGATCGCCGACAGCAACGGCGTCGAGCCGCCCGACCGCTATCACACGATGGGCGCCATCACCGGCGTGGCGGCGCCCCGGGCCAACGCCGCCCTTGCTCCGGCCCGGTGGCAGAGCCTGATCGTTGAGTTTCGAGCGCCGCGATTTGACGCATCAGGCAACAAGGTTGAACATGCAAGGTTTCTCAGGGTGGAACTCAACGGCCGGCTGCTGCACGAGGACGTCGTCGTCACGCGGCCGACCGGGCCCCAGGGCGACCCGCTGAACCGGACGGAAGAACCCACCGGGCCGCTGATGCTCCAGGGTACGCAGGGATCCGTGGCGTTTCGCCGGATTGTCGTGCGGCCCTTACCACAGCGGTAAGGGTGCACCGGTTCCCATAGGAAAGGATCATTCTATGCGAACGTGTATTTTGATGGGTCTTGTGGGTTTGGCGGGGTCTCTGGCGGCGGCTGGTGCAACCGTATTGGCCGGGCAAGCGCCAGGGGCGGATGGGGATTATTGGGTCGGGGCGATGCGGGAGGTGCATGGACGGTTTGACGGCCGGGCCGGGACGTTTGCTCACTTTGGCGATTCCATAACCGTCACGTTGGCCTACTGGACGCCGCTGTTGTATGAGCGTAAGAACACCCCGCAACAAATGACGGCCGATTTCGAGTTGGTGAAGGGCACCCTGCGGCAAGAGTGCTGGCGGGAGTGGAAGGGGCCGGAGTTTGGCAATGAAGGGAGCATGACCATCCGCTGGGCCCG
>DSDB01000187.1 GCA_011057845.1 Phycisphaerales bacterium
CGGGGCTGCGGGGTGTGGGCCCTCATTCTCGCCGACAGGAACGTCGAGGGGATGAACTCGTCCGTTGTCAACGCCACGTCGCTGAAACGGATATTATCCAGGTTGCCGTCGATGTGATCGACGAAATTGCCATTGTGCCAGCCTCGCCCGAACGTCCAGTTGCCTGTCGGCCGAAGCGCATGGTTCACTCCGGGCGTCATCGTGAGGGAACCGATCTTCTGAAAACCGTAGCCGTCAAACGAATCGGCGTACATCTCGATCAGGTCGCCCTCGCCGACGGCCGCAAGGTGATACCATTGGCCTGCAGCGGGGATCAGTGAAGAGTCGAGGAAATAACGTTCGCCGCTGACGGTGGCGAAAGTGACCCGCATGGCGTTGTTCTCGCCGTTGCTCTGAAGGTAAAAGGCGGCGGCCACATCGCCCGCAATCCCCGTCCAGTCGTCCCTGCCAATCAGGGTTCGCCACCCATCGGGATCGTTCAGCTTGAACGACACTTCGATGGTCCAGGTGCTCGGACTCCAGGCACGGATCCCGTCGGCCAGCGTATATCCGTCGTTGTGGCCTTCATGCACCGAACTCAGGCCCGTGCCGGTCGGCGTGTCGCCGGCGGCGGAGAACCAGGGCCCCCAGTAATCGTCCCAGGCGTGCATGTGATAGCCGTTGCCCGAAAGATCCACCGTTCCAACTGTACCGTTCTGTTGGGTAACGGGGAAGTTGTTCATCGGCGTCTCCGGCGTGCCATCCTCAAAGTCGTAATGTAATATCGTCGCTGCCGGAACAGCGACCGACAGAATCAGCGCCAAAAGGGGCGCTATGGGGTACGTGAGTCTTTGCATGATCGCACCTCTGTGACTACCCAACAGGATTTGACAAACAGCCGGATATGGACGCTAGGCGCGCCTTCTGCGGAGCGCCAGCCCCCCCAGCCCCAGCAGAGCGATGGTCGCCGGCTCCGGAATGAACTGATCCGGCGTCAGTGCCACGTCGCTGAAACGGATATTGTCCAGATTACCGTCGATGTGATCGACGAAATTGCCATTGTGCCAGCCTCGCCCGAACGTCCAGTTGCCTGTCGGCCGAAGGGAGTGGTCTACGCCCGAGGCCATAATCAAGGTCCCGATATTCTGGAAGCCGCTGCCATCGAACGGATTGGCGTACATGTCGATGCGGTCGCCGTCGCCGACCACGGCCAGGTGATACCACTGGCCGGGGACGGGAATCAACGACGAGTCCAGGAAGTATCGTTCGTCGCTGACCGTGGCGAATGTGAACCGCATGGCGTTGTTCTCGCCGTTGCTCTGAACGTACAAGGCGGCGGCGATATCTCCGTCAATCCCGGTCCAGTCGTCCCTGCCGATCAGGGTCCGCCAGCCGTCAGGGTTATTCAGCTTGAACGACAGTTCGATAGTCCATGTGCTCGGACTCCAGAGACGGATCCCGTCGGCGAGCGTATACCCATCCCTGTGGTTGTCGTGTACGGAGCTCAGACCCGTGCCCGTCGGGGTATCGCCCAGCGTGGAAAACAGGGGGCCCCAATAGTCGTCCCAGGCATGCATGTGGTAGCCGTTGCCCGACAGGTCGGTGGTTCCCACGGTTCCATTCTGCTGGGTCACGGGGTAGTTGTTCATTGGCATCCCGGCCGTCCCATCTTCAAACGTATAATGGAGAACGGTGGCCCCAACGCTGATGTTGCTTGCCAGCAACACGACCGCGAGCACTTCAATAGCCTTCTTCATCACTCCAACCTCCAAAACCAGTAGTCTTCAACATGACCTGAAATACAACGCAGCACCCAACCTCGAGCCGAGCGCCCTTATCTCAGACTGTACCCTACTGCTTCGTAATATACAGCCTACGCCACCCTAGCATGGTAGCACAACAGATGCCGTCTCTGCAACATTTTTTTCCATATTATTGCCGCCAGCCGCCTGGGAATATTGGGTTCCGCACACAAAACAGGAGTGCACAACCTGGGCGGAACTTGCCGTAAGTGCTTGCGGTAAAAGGTGTTACACGTTCAGTTGGCTTCAATCCAGCGTGAGGACCCCTTCGATGCTCAGGTTCCGGATCTTCGCATCGGGATGGATGACCACGGGCGGTTTGTCCTTGCCGGGCACCCGCTGAATCACATCCCGGATGACCAGCGACTCGATGTTTACGTTCTTATGAATCTCGATGGTGTACACGTCGTTGCGGGCGTCCGGCTCATCCGTTCGCACGACATTCTGAATGGTCACGCGGCCGATGTGTCGCAGGCCCTCCTGAAACCAAATCAGCCC
>DSDB01000341.1 GCA_011057845.1 Phycisphaerales bacterium
CGGCCGTGTCGCCTGCGCAACGGACACCAACAGACACAGCACGAATACCGTGGGAACAAGAAACGCCGCTCGCATATTCAGTCTCCTTCCACCGGTCGCAATGAACACAGACAGCCCACACCGTCGGAGGACCGCTCCTCCACGGTATGGTCCATTGATGGCTCCCATTATACCACGAAGTGCCTCCGCAACCCACAAGAAAACCCGGCGAATCAATGCCGTCGCACCCCCTTGCCACCGGCGGCCGCCGTGATGCGGAAATCTACGTATTTGCCACATGTCCGGCCCCGAAATCAGCCCAAAACCGCAATTCGGCCCCATTCGGCTGTCCAGACTCACGCCCGTTGGCCACGACATCCGTCCTGAATCCACGGCCGCCTGGGCACAATACAACGTCCACGGCCAGCCACGCCGGCGATTGCCTCGCCGCCAGCCGGTTTCGTCCGCGTCCATCGTCCTTCGTCCGTCATCCCTCGTCCATCCCGCCGCCGGGCCCCAACAGCGGCCGAAACAGCCCAAACGCCGGTTTTTCGCGGTTTATCCTTGCCTTATTCCCCGGCGCGGTGTATACTTACGATTCTTTTTTGTGGTAGCCTCCGGGCGGTCGCCGAAACATCGTGGCCGGCGGGTGCTAAGTCCAGTCCCAAGGCCAACGTAGAGCAATGAACACCGTGTCTATCCGTGGAGAATTGAGCAATATGGATTTCGCCATCGTTGACAAGCGAAAAGAGCAGACCCCGAAGATCAAATCTCTGATCGACCGCAAGGTCATCAGCCTCGACCAGGCCAAAGACTGGCTGCGGACGATCTATGAGATTCGCTATTTTGAGGAGAAGGTGTTCGACCTGCTCGGCGAGAACATCATCAAGGGCGCCTCGCACCTGTACGCCGGCCAGGAGGCCGTCGCCGTCGGGGCCGTCGCCGCCATCGAGCGGGGCGATGTCATTGGTTCGACCCATCGTGGCCACGGCCACTGCGGGGCCATCGGCAACAAGTACGCCGACAGCGAGGCCGACCGCCGGCAGCACTGGAACCAGATGATGGCCGAGCTGATGGGCAAGGAGACCGGCTACTGCAAGGGCCGGGGCGGCTCGATGCACATCGCCGAGGTCGAGAAGTGCAACAACCTGGGCTCCACCGGCATCGTCGGCGGCAACCAGCCCCCGGCCGTGGGCGCCGCCCTGGCCGAGAAGTACCGCAAGACCGGCAAGGTCGTCCTGTCCTTCTTCGGCGACGGCGCCTGCAACACCGGCACCTTCCACGAGTCCATGAACATGGCCTCCACCCTCAAAGTGCCACTGGTGGCCATCATCGAGAACAACCTCTACGGCATGAGCGTGCCGTTCTCCGGCAGCGAGGTCGATGGCACCTTCAAGGCCAGCAACATCACGGACATCGCCGAACGGGCCGTCGCCTACAACGTGCCCGGCATGATTGTCGACGGTCAGGACGTCGTCGCCGTGTTCCTGGCGGTCGGCGAGGCGGCCGCGCGGGCCCGCAAAGAGAACCTGATGACCCTCATCGAGGCCAAGACCTACCGCTGGTACGGCCACAGCCGCAGCGATCCGCGGGCCTACCGCACCAAGGCCGAGGAGAAGGTCTGGCACGACCGCGACCCGATTACGGTCCTGCGCGGCAAGCTGACCTCGGAGGGCCTCTGCACCGAGGAACAGCTCGACAAGATCAAAGATACCGCCTTCAAGACCATCGAAGACGCCACGAAGTTCGCCATGGACAGCCCCTGGCCGAACCCGGCGGACGTGGCCAAGGATGTTTACGTCGCCGAGACGTATCCGGCCGAGATGATCGCCCGCGAGAAGCAGACCGCCGCCCAGGTCATGGAGGCGACGCAGGCCTTCGAAGCGGCCGTGGCGGCGTCCACGGCCCGGACCAAGAAGGACAAGACCGAGGAGGCCCGCGGCGTCATCAAGGGCAAGTACGGCATGGACGTGATGAACATCGCCCAGGCCGTGACGGCCGCACAGGACGAGGAACTCGCCCGCGACCCGAACGTCATCGTCTTCGGCGAGGACGTCGGCCTCTACGGCGGCGCGTACCAGGCCACCCGCGGACTCGTGCAGAAATACGGCGTCGGACGGGTCATCGACACGGCTATCTCGGAGGCCGCCATCGCCGGTGCCGCCGTTGGGGCGGCCCTTCGCGGGCTGCGTCCCGTGGCCGAGATCATGTACGTGGACTTCGTCACCATCGCCATGGATCAACTCGTCCACGTCGGGGCCTACAACCGCTACATGTTCGGCGGCAAGGCCAAG
>DSDB01000391.1 GCA_011057845.1 Phycisphaerales bacterium
AGCACGGGCATCTTGCCCACCGGGGTGGCATCCCCTCGCTGTGCGAAGGGATGGTTCGATCCTCGTGGCGCGCTCATCGGCCCCGCGCGTGGCCCCGCCATCTGAATCCTGAAGCCTGGACTCTGAAGCCTGACCCCTGACAATGCCCCGCCCCATCCGTTCTCTCGCCCGGCCGTACGTGTCGTAATTCAGCGGCGTCAGGCACACAACCTTGTCGAAGTGCTTCAGAGGCAGCTTCCCTCGGTCGGCCACAGTGCACATGCTCCTGGCGACCACATACACCCGGCGCAGAGCCCGTCGCCCACTATCCTCGAACAGCCTCACCCACGTCAGCGGCCGAAACAGATTGGCCAAGCCCATCCCGAGCCAATTGAGCCGCCAGCCCCATATCTCCGGTGGCCCGACCAGCATCCGGCACGTCTGCTCTGGCAGCTCTGGCGCCAGCGCCAGATTGAACATGTGGTGCGTCACCCCCACAAACACCCGCGCCGGCCGCTCCTTGAGGTCCCGCAGCAGATAGCGGTAGATCGCATCCCAGTCATCATACGTGGCCACGCTGAACTCCACCGTCGCCAAGTCCGGCCGATCAAAAATGTTCTCCACCCCCACCTGCGTGCAATGCACCCCCGCCAGACCGGCCGCCCGCACCCCATCCGCCCGCAGCTTCAGCAGTTCTCCATAAACCGCCGCCGCCAGAACATCCCCCGACTTCTCGCCGGTCGAGAAAAAAACATCTATAGGCCCGTCCATCCCCATCGCCGCCCACGTCATTTCCTGGGCACAATGGCCCGCGTTGTACCGGTTGTGAATCCGCCATCGACCAGGATGATCTGGCCGGTGATGTACTCGGACGCATCCGACGCCAGGAAGACCACCGTCCCATCCAGGTCATTGGGCTTGCCCGGCCGACCCAGCGGAATCCGCCCGCAGATGTACTCCACCCACGGCGGGTCCTCGTAGAGCGCCGCGTTCTGCGCCGTCTTGAACCACCCGGGCGCTAGGCAGTTGACCGTGATCCCATGCCGCCCCCACTCGGCCGCCAGCGACCGCGTCATCTGCAAGACCCCGCCGCGGCTGGCCGTGTACGGCACGATTCCCTCCATTCCAAACACGCACGTGCACGACCCGATATTGATGATCCGCCCGTACCCGCGCCCAATCATGTGCCGGGCCGCCGCCTGGGCAACGAAAAACGCCCCCTTGAGGTTCGTATCCAGCACCGTATCCCAGTCCTCCCACGTGAACTCCGTCCCCGGCGCGCGAATATTCAGCCCCGCGTTGTTCACAAGGATATCGATCTTGCCATACTCGGCCACGGCCGCCTCGACCATCGCGGGGATATCGTCCTTGACCGTCACATCCAGCTTCAGCGGCAGCGCCCGTCGCCCCAGGGCCTCGATCTCCGCCTTGAATGGTCCCAATCGCCCCACATCGCGGCTGGTAATCACCAGGTCCGCGCCAGCCTTGGCCAGCGCCCGCCCGAAGTACTGCCCCAGCCCCCGGCTCGCGCCGGTGATAGCGGCTACCTTACCCGTAAGATCAAATAACCTCTGCATGACAATGCTCCACCTGAACAAACGTAAAACGCAAAACCCAAAACACAAAATCAAATCCTAAAACCCCAAAATCGGCACATGCTGCGTCCCGGCGGGGTTTTGGGGTTGGGGCTGTGGTTTGGGCCTTTCAACTTTGACTTTTTAGTTCCAGTCGTAGGGCGCAGCAAGCCCCACCCCACAGCCTAAAGCCCGGCGTCTGAAGCCTTGTGCCCGTATGCTCTTGTGCTCTTTGATCTTTGCTGTGTCGTTTTGATATTCGCTATTTGACAGTTGGTATTCCTACGGTTCCAGCACGACCTTCAGCAATCTCTCCCTGCCCGCCAGCAGCCGCTCAAACGCCTCGGCCCCCTCCCTCAGCGGCCGCACCTCGCTGATCAGCGGCTCGACATCGATCCGCCCGGACGCCACCAGGTCGATACACTGCTCAAACTCCCCGCTCGACGCATACGACCCCGTCACCGTCAACTCCGACGCGATGAACTGTTGCAGATCGAACTCGGCCCGCGGCTGGATATTGCCCACCGCCACAATCGTCCCGCCCGTCCGCGTCGCCGCGACGGCCGCCGCAAACGTCTCCGGCAACCCCACCACCTCAAACGCCGTGTGCACCCCCCTGCCCTCCGTAAGGTCAAGCACCGCCTCGGCCAGTGTTGAGGCCGTTTCCCGCAGCACGGGCGTCTCATGTGACAATGGCGTCTCATGTGGCGAGGGCGTC
>DSDB01000216.1 GCA_011057845.1 Phycisphaerales bacterium
CCCGTCCGATACGAACCCCGCCGATGGAAACGTGGACCCCGCCGCGTCGTACAGCCCGCCGCTGCTGATGGACAAGGTGTACTTCTGGATCGTGGATGAGAGTCTCGGCGCTGCGCATCCGCGGGACTGGCCCAACATCATTGCCGGCGTGCAGTGGTCTTTTTCGACCGTTACTTCGGCGCCCGTGGTGGATGCGGGCCCGAGCATCGTGACCTGGCTCAAGGGCGGCACAACGACCGTGAACCTGAATGGCACGGTGACCGATGAAACCGGCGATGTGACCGGCATCCTGTGGTCGGTGGTTTCATCGCCCGCCGGTTCCACGGTTCAGATCGCCGGTCCGTCGTCGCCGGCGACGACGGCGACCCTCAACATGACGGGCCGGTATGTACTGAGGCTTTGGGCCGTGGATGCAGCCCAGCACGAGCAGTCCGACGAGATGGCCATCGACGTCTACAACGACAGTTGCCAGGCGGCCCAAAACAACCCCAACGGCTACAGCGCTCCGGCGTTTGACGCCAACGGCGATTGTCGAGTAGATTTCCGGGACTTCGCCATGTTCGCCGATACGTGGCTGGAGGATCAGTCTCTGACACAGGACGCGCTTTATTGATTGATTTGTGTGATGGATGGGCGGCTGAACCGCAAGGCTTTCACATTAATCGAGCTGCTGGTGGTGATCGCCATCATTGCGGTATTGATGGGGATTCTGCTGCCGGCGCTGCAATTGGCCAGGGAACAGGCCAGGCGGGTGGTGTGCGCGAACCATCTCAAGCAGGTGGGTATCAGCCTGCACATCTACGGCTCCGACCATGACAATAAGTTGCCCCGCAACGGCGCGGGCAACTGGTTGTGGGATATTGCCTACAGCACCACCGACTTCATCATCGCCACCGGCGGCGACCGGCACACCTTCTACTGCCCTTCGGACCCGAGCAAAAGGCCCGATATGGCCGTATTGTGGCAGTTCAGCCAAAATGTGCCGCTGAACAGCCGGATCGGCGATGTGCCCGAGCCGGTGAGCGGCCGGGATAGGCAATTCCGCGTCACCAGCTACTTCTGGATGATAGACACGGCCCGCGGCAGGTCCTATCATCCACAGGGGACTCCAACCAAGGAGTGGGTCACCAGGCTCGACGGACCGCAGGGGGCCGCCACCGACCTGGTGACCGACGCGACGTTGAGCACCTCCTCGGACCCGCAGACGGCCAGCTTCACCGACGTCCAGGGGGGCTTATGGGACCGCTGGCGCATCCTCGACCGCACAAATCACATCAGCGGCCGCGGGCGACCCAACGGCGGCAATATCCTCTTTGTGGACGGGCACAACGAATGGCGGCGATTCAGCGAGATGGACGACCGCGTATCGCCGCCGCACCACTGGTGGTAGGCCACACCATCGCCGGCAAGGCCCCCACCGTCGAACGCAACAACAAGGCCCAACCCCTCGCCGACAGCCCACGATCTGACCCGGAAGTCCCTTTAATCTACAAATGGAAGCTCGAGAATGTTGTAAAATGATGAAAGTGGCTTCAGGCCTAGAGAGCCGATACCGCCTACAAGCCCGCCACATGGTGCGCCACGGGCTTCAGTTCCGTCCCATCCCCCATGCGATAGGGTTTGTCGCCAAAGTTGACTGTTATGGTGACGCCGTTGGCGAAGGTGGTCTGCTGGACGTCGCGGTCGGGGGTTAGGAACTTGTGGTCGGTCATTTCGCTGTAGCCAACGGCACGGACGGCGGGGCAGACGGTGTTGTAGCTTTGGGCGAAGCGGGCCTTGTGCTCATTGAAGTACGCCCGCGTGAACATGAACATCGGCGGCGTTCCGTAGAGCACGTTGAACAGGTCGCGCTTGTCCCAGAGCTTGGGCAGCTTGTTGTTGTAATCGCCCCAGTACCACTGCGCCACCACGCAGTCATGATAGACCAGTTCCCACAGGGGCAGCCGATAGCGGTGGCCCATCTGGAACGTCTCCACCGGCGGCGGCACCTCATCCCATATCCTCGCCATGTCCCGCCCGGAATCCGGCACGCGATACGGCCCCAGGCTCAGCATCCCCTCAAAATAATGCACGTATGGAACGGCCGCATCGTGGCCCGTCTCGCAACCCGTCACGAGCCTGGTGTCCTCGCAGACGTACCGCAGCAGGTCCATCTTCGTGCGGCGGCTGTCCGACCGCGTCATCGGGTGGTCCGGATGGTAGCACTCCCGCCACGGCGAAGCCGTCGTCGTGTCGATGAAGCGGCAGCGGTAGGCATGGGTCTGCAATTC
>DSDB01000213.1 GCA_011057845.1 Phycisphaerales bacterium
GAACCGCCTGCTCGGCCTCCAGCGTCAGGACGGGATAGGCATGATTCAGCCGGGTCACGGCCGAACCGATCACCTGCTCCGGGCGGAGCCAGCCGATGTCCACAAGCTGGGATCGGATCCTCGCGACAATCTGATCGTCATCGAGCAACCATAGCGCATCACCGCCGCGGCACGGAATCTCGGCCACCAGCGACGTCTGGCCCGCCGGGGACATTTTCGGACAGCGGTTCTTGGGCTCGTAAACGCGCGTAAAAGGAAAATCCCGGCCCGGGAAGTAGACGGTCGCCGCGCGAGTTACGGATGGGACATTCACGAACAGCGCCGCCAGCACAAGGCTGCGATAGCACAGCGCATTGCTGAGTTCGAGAATCCGCTCCGGGACCGAAGGTCGCATCGCGCGCACCAGTGTGCCCAGCGGCAGCGTGCTGACGACTTTCTCCGTGCGGACCCACGTCCGGCCATTGATTTCGACCGCTTCGATCCGGTGGCCGTCGTGAGCGACGCCCGTGACTACAGCACTCGTGGCGATGTGGCGTGGCCCGAAGGATTCGGCCAGGCGTCTGGAGATCGTCTCGATGCCCAGCGTCGGGTAGCAGAACCGGCCATCCAGATGCCTCGAATTTGAGGCGCTTGACCGTAGCGACTCGGTGAGAAACGTCCACAGATTCAGTCCGCCCAGACGCCTGCCCGCGATACTCGGCGAAAGCTCGACACAGGGTCGTCCCCAGAGTTTCTCGGAGTAGCCCAGCAGAAACCGTTGGGCGATGGTCCGGCCGTACCGGCCGACGGACAGACCCTCGAAGGTCCGCTCATCCCGCCTGCGCCCAAGCCGCGAGCCGAGGACCTCCAGGCCCGCCCGGCACAACGTACGAAACCCCAGATGCCGCGCCAAATCAAACGGCAGCAACGGGAAGTTCACCATACGGCCGTTATCGTATATCTTGCTCGGCACATCCACCGTCTTCAAAGCATCCCCCAGCAGACGCTGCATCTCGGCCGTGATCTCAGGGTCCTTGTCGTGAAAACGGTGGGCCCCGGAGTCAAACAGAAAGTCCCCGTGTTGAAATGTCACACAATTGCCGCCGACCCTGGGTCCGGCCTCATACACCGTGAACGGGATCCCCCGCTTGGCGGCGTAGTACGCCACGCTCAGGCCGCCCGGACCACCGCCCAGAATCGCCAGGGGCCCGCCGCCGCCCTGTGCTTCAACATTACCGTCGTCGGTCTTCATAATCGTGCCGTCCAAGCCTCGCACGGACCCGCGGCGGGTCTTCTCACCAGCGTTTGCAACGTCTACCTCACTTGTCCTGTCCAAACCCATCCGACACCGGACCGTCTGACGGCCGCACACGAAAGATGTTCAAGAATCGTTCTTCTGAGACGGTGATCCGCGTGAGAAACTCGTAGTCGTCGTTGCCGACCGGCTCGGCCAGCGGCGCCACGTTCTCAAGGCCCCACAGCCGATAGTGGTAATTCTCCGGGAAACGGCCCAGCCGCGAGTCCCAGACGACATAGATGATCCCCTGGTCCCGGCACTTCCGCACGAAGTCCTTCGGGCTATCCGCCCGAATGGAGCCGGTATGCACGAACCGATCCCGATCGCCCGGGACGAATAATGCAACCGTCGAGGACAAGGACGTCACCATCTTCTCGTCGGGCCCGGCGTTCTCCACATACCACCGCGCCAGATGCTTGAACTCTATGTCCGTATAGCGGTCGCCCATGACCCGCCCCAGCACCGTCTGATTCGACAGAACAAACAAGCACATCGATGCCAGGATACAACCCTCGCGCAGCAACGCGCGGCGGCCGTCCATGGCCAGGCGTCGTACAAACATCCACCCCGCGACCGCCAACGTCATCACCGTCATACACACAAAGCGCCACCCCGCCGCCGGGGGCGATGTGACCTGCCTGGCAAGACAGAGACATCCCGCGACCGCCACGCCAATGGCACATGCCTGCAGCACCGCATCAAGTCGCCGTTGAACTCCGAACCGCTCGATGATACGGCGCCGCAACTCCACAAGACCGAACCAGCACAGTACCACGGCCATCCCCATAATCGCGACATAATGGCGCCGCGTCAGATACGACCACGCCACATGAACCAGGAAATACGGCACGGCGAACATCACCAGAACCAGCACAACCGGGTGCCGCCGCCGCAGGCCATAGAAGAGGGCCGACGCCAATCCACAGGCGGCGGCGCCTTTTGAGACCTGCCAGACGGCCTTCACCACATCCCCGGGGGGGCTGTTCCCCGGCA
>DSDB01000161.1 GCA_011057845.1 Phycisphaerales bacterium
CCCGGCCGGGGCGAGGTTGATGTAGAGGTCGCCTTCGAGCTTGAACAGACGCATTTCGAAGACGCCTTTCTTGTCGTCATCGACGAAGGTGAGCTTGTAGAAGTTGGGGTCGCGGTCCTCGAAACGTTCGACGGTCCAGGGCTCGTCGGGTTCGTTCGGGTCTTCGGTCCAGACGCCGAGGAGCCGCTCGTCGAAGGTGAGGTGCTTGCCGGTCTGGAGGGGATGGAGGGTCGAGACCATGCCGCAGCCGCCCATGAGGACGGCCAGCGTGTAGAAGAGGATTGTGCGAGGGTTCATTTTGTCACCTCCGAAAGGAATGGACCGCGTGGGCAAGAACAACGCTTGCTCACCCTACACCTACTTCATTCAGTCATACATCCGTTGCTTATCGGGGCAAAGCCTTGCGTGTCAGTTCGATCTTGCCGGGGAAGAGGCGTTCATCGTCGGCGTACTTGAGGACGAAGGCCTGGAGTTCCCTGGTCGGAGCGGTGATGAGGATCCGGTCCTGCGTCTCGTGACAGGCGACGGCGTCGGGGTGTTCAGCGAGGAACTTTTTGAATTCACCGTTGATCGTCATCTTGATCGTAACGCCGGACTCGCCAAATTCGATGCGTGTGAAGCTGTGAACCGCGGCGAAAAAGGGCATATTGAGGGGCAGCGGGGTGTTTGCCCAATCATTGGACCCTGAGGGCGGGGTCTCTGGGTAGACATCGAGGAAGAGCTTGCCTTCGAGCTTGACCAGCCGGGCCTGCAAGAGCCCCTTGTGGCCTTCGCCGTCGGTGAGGGCCAGCAGGTAGGTGTTCTTGAGGGCCGGGTCGCTGTGGCGCTCGAAAAGCCATTGTTCGCTGGGCTGGTCGGGGTTGCCGGTCCAGGCGCCGACGAGCCTCTCATCAAAGACGACGTCCTTGTCGCCGTAGAGGGGGTAGACGCTGACGACGGGCACACAGCCGCCCAACAGAATGGCTAGTGCATAAAAGAGGGCTTTTCGTGCGTTCATTTTCGTTGCCTCCCGGAGTATGGGGTTTTTGTGGGTCCGGGCCCGTCCGAGCGGAAGGGCCCTTGTCGTATACGAGTATAGCCGGTCTGGGGTTACGGTCAAGGGGCCCCGGTGCAACGCAAGGACCAAGAGCCGAATACCAAAACCACAAGCCAGGCCCCAAGACCGGCGAGGCCGCGTGCGTAGATGTCGGCCCAATACCTGTTGCCCGTGGCGGCCGGAAGGGGTAGAGTGCCGGGTCTGCATGGCGCATTGTGCTGGTGGAGTCGCCCACGACACGCGAGGGCAGGATGCCCTCGCCACGGGGTTTGTTGCATAAGATCTTGTTGGTCAAAGGTTTACGATGCCGCAGTTGGATATTCTCGGTTGGGTTGTGGTGGCGGTCAGCGCCGTGATGGTGGGGGTCTCAAAGACGGGCATTCCGGGGGTGAGCATCATGATTGTGCCGCTGATAGCGGCGGCGATGCCGGCCGGGCGCAGCGTCGGCGCGCTGCTGGGGATGCTGATCCTGGCGGATATCTTCGCTATCACGTACCACCGGCGAAACGCCGTGTGGAGCCATGTCATACAGTTGTTGCCGGCGGCGTTCTGCGGGATCGTCGCGGGCTATTTTATACTTGGGGCGATGCGGGACGGCGGCGGCGAGATTCAGGATGCGTATCTCAAGCCGGTCATCGGGGCCATCGTGCTGGCGATGCTGGGGGTGAACCTCTGGCGGCGACGGGATGAGCGGGCGGCCGAGCATGTGCCGCAGCGGTGGTGGTTCGCGGCGACGATGGGAGTGATGGCGGGGCTGACGACGATGCTCGGCAACGCGGCCGGGCCGGTGGTGGTGCTGTATCTGCTGGCGATGCGGCTACCCAAGGTGGAATTCGTGGGAACGTCGGCGTGGTTCTTCTTCATCATCAACTGGATCAAGGTGCCGTTCACGAGCCGGCTGGACATGATGACGGCCGAGACCCTCAAGCTCGATGTGATGATGCTGCCGTTCATTGGGCTCGGGTCGCTTCTGGGCATCTATTTCCTGAGGCGGATTCCGCAGAAGGCGTTCAGCGTGGTGGCCGAGATTCTCGCGGCCCTGGCGGCGCTGAACCTGATTATTCCGTCGGTAGCCCGGATGTTGTAGGCGGTTGTTGGGTCTTGCCCGGCCGGTTCCGGCCACCGAACCGCTCCCCGGAGGGTCCGAGAACCCCCCAAATTGCCCATTTTCATGTTGAAAGTCGCCGCCGCGGCCGATATAATGGTTTCCC
>DSDB01000323.1 GCA_011057845.1 Phycisphaerales bacterium
GATTCGCGGCAAGATCGACATTGACGGGCGGGCGGATATCTATGGGCTGGGGGCCACTTTCTACCACATGGTGACCGGCCGGGTGCCGTTTATGGCCGATGACTCCGCCGAGGTGATGAAGAAGCACCTCAAAGAGCCGCTGACGCCGCCGGATCATATCAATACCTCGCTGTCAGCCGGGATTTCCGAAGTGATTGAGATCATGCTGGCCAAGCGGCGAGAGGACCGGTACAGCAATGTCGAGGAGTTGCTGGTGGACCTGGAGGCGCTCAAGAACGGCCAGCCGCCGCTTCAGGCTCATAAGCGGTTTGATGTGTCAATGCTGCACGAGCTGAGCACGGGGGAGGAAGTGGAGATCGAGCGACCGACCTACGCGGACGAAGAAACCATTGCCAAGTACCGCATGGCCATTCTGATTTTGGGGGGAGCTTCGGCCGTATTCCTTATCATTATTGTGCTTCTGCTTATACTGAGTGTCTGATCCTGAAGAGGGAGCAGTGCACATCCGCAAGGCGCAAATCACAGTGGTAGGGGTCTGTCTTGTTCGATGGGTTCGCAGGGTCGCGCAAACGGATTCCCGTTGCATCTAAGACTAATTTGTGCTAACTTAGCAGGACGCATGTGCAGTGCCTTGTCGGATGTCAGGCGTGCGCGGCAGAGTCTGTATCTGGATTCGGATCGGATGCTCAGCACCCATTCATGGGTCAAGAGCCATGAACAGGCCGTGGAAATAGGAAGTTTGGGTAACTTGGCGTATATGGCCGCTGGTCAAAGACAGGTGGAAGGCTCGATAGGCAGCGAGAGCGGCGTAACGGGTGTGGTTTTCGACATCAAGAGATACGCCATTCACGATGGGCCGGGGATTCGCACGACGGTCTTCTTCAAAGGCTGTCCGTTGCGGTGTCGATGGTGCCACAATCCGGAGAGTTGGCGGAAGGACCCGGAGCCCGGGTTGCGCCGTTCACGGTGTGTGCGGTGCGGGCGGTGCGTGGAGGTCTGTCCGCAGGGGGCTGTAAGTATGGATGGAGACCTGCCCGTAACGGATCCGGCGGCGTGTGTGGTCTGCGGGCGGTGTGTTGGTTTGTGTCCGGGTGGCGCAAGAGAAATCATTGGGCAGGATGTATCGGTGGGGTGGGTGATGGAGCGGGTCAGGAAGGATATCATCTTCTATGATGAGTCGGGCGGGGGGGTTACGTTCTCCGGGGGCGAGCCGCTGATGCAGGCGGAGTTCCTGTTAGCCCTGTTGGAACAATGCCGGCGGTTGGGGATTCACACGGCGGTGGATTCGAGTTGCTGGGGACCGCCGGAGACCGTGGAACAGGTGGCGCGGGGCGCGAACCTGTTTCTATGCGACGTGAAACACATGGACGGCCGCAGGCATGAGGCCCTGACAGGTGTTGATAACGGGTTGATTCTTGATAATATCAGGCGGATCGTTGCAGCCGGTTGCCGAGTGGCGATACGAGTGCCGATTGTGCCGGGTTTCAACGACGACGAGGCCAATATCCGGGCGACCGCGGAGTTTGCGGTGTCGCGGCCGGGAGTTGACGGGGTGGATATTCTGCCTTATCACCGGGCCGGTCGCGACAAGTCAAAGCGGCTGGCGTGGGGCGGCGATCCATTTGCGGCTGATGTCTGTACGGCCGAGCATGTGGACAGGGTAGTCCAAACGATGCGTTCTTACGGTCTGGAGGTCAGAACAGGCGGGTAATTATGATCAGTGAACGAGTGGCGGCATTGCGGGCACAAAGTGTGGATACGCGGCCTTATGTCAGCGCGGAGCGGGCCGAGCTGATGACGGAGTTTTATCAGAGTGAAGTCCCGCTGCGCGAATCGCCGGTTGTGTGTCGGGCCCTGGCGTTCAAGTACTTGATGGAGCACAAGACCCTCTGCATCAATGACGGTGAACTGATCGTTGGGGAGCGTGGCCCCGCGCCGAAGGCTACGCCGACGTATCCGGAGTTGTGCTGCCACGACCTGGAGGATCTGCGGGTGCTGCACGTTCGGGAGAAGACGTCGTTTCTGGTGCCTGAGGAGGTTCGGCGCATCTATGCGGAGAAGATCATACCGTTCTGGAAGGGCAAGACGATCCGTGAGAAGGTGTTCGGGGCGATGAGCGAGGCGTGGCGCCGGGCATTTGACGCAGGGATCTTCACGGAGTTCATGGAGCAGCGATCCTTCGGTCACGCCATTCTGGACGATAAGATCTACCGCAAGGGCCTGCTGGAC
>DSDB01000644.1 GCA_011057845.1 Phycisphaerales bacterium
CCCCGGCTTGACGTCAAGCCGGGGCGAGGGCTGTTGCCGCTGAGCCATTGCCGCCCGCATCAGCAGGTCCACCGCCTCGCTCCCGGCCGAGTCCGACAAGGCCACCCCTGCCGCATAGAGCACCAGGGGGCACTGGAGATTCTCGGCCGCCGCGAGGCGCCGCAGGATCGCTGCATGATTCGCCGCCCCGGCAGCCAGCGCCGCGGCCGCCGCCAGTTCCGCCTGGGTCGCGGGAACCTTCGCCGGATCGAGTCGTCCGGCCTCAAGGCGGTTTGTCAGGTCGACGAGGATCAATGCCCCGGCAGGCCGAGCCAGATCGCCGAACATGGCGAGGGTCTTATCGAACGCCTCGGGCGGGCCATAGCGAAGTTGAGCACAGACGACCGACAGCGCCAGTTGCAGATCCCCCGCCGATTCGCTCGCCGCCAGCCTGGCGGCCAGGGTGGTGATCTCATTGGGCTCGTCCGGACCCATCAGGCCGATGCGCTCGACGGCACAGCGCAAGGCCACCGGCGCCGACACATCGCCGTCTTTCGCCAACTCGATGAACGCCTGCCGCGCACGTTCAACCCCCGACGGCTCATAACGACCCAGGTGCCCGAGGGTCCGCGCCTGCAACAGCCGCAGCCGCGCCGAGGACGCCATGCGGCCCAGCGTCTCGGCCTCATTGAGCACCCCTTTCAGAAGCAGCGGCGCCTCGTTGGCATCGGCGGCCAGCGCCGCCAGCAGACCGATCTCCGCCCTGTCCAGAGCCGTTGCATACAGATTGCTGTGGAGCCTTCGCCAAAGGCCCGTGGCGCCATAAAGCCCCTCCCATTCCGGGTCGGGGTCATCTTCGATACGGCTCTTCAAGAGGCCCTGCAGGTAGGCCACCGACGCCAGTTGTTCGCATGCCCTGCCGGCCAGATCGCGGACTTCGGTACGATCCGCATCCGAGCCGAACTCGCCGGTCAATTCAAACAGTCGCCTGGCCGTGGCGGTTCGCTGGTAGAACAGCTCAACCGTCAGGCGGCTGAGCGTGTCTAGATGGGCGATGTCATCGGCGAGGGTCGTTACGGCGGTGTTCGGCTCAGCGGCCGCACCGATGCCGCCGGTCAGCAGCGCCAACGCACACAACATCCACGCTGCCGAGCCAAGGCCCCATGAAAAGGTCGCCGAATCCCAAGACTGCGCAGGCCGCTTCAGTGCCGTCATTCGGATGCCTCCGTCATGTTGAAGGTGATGTCGGTCATGCCCCCGGCGTACAGCAGATCGTAGATCCGCGCCAAGTGCCGCCACTTGACCGTCGGTTCACAGGTAATCTCTATCGGATCGCCGGCCAGCCGCCGTTGCTCGCTCATCACGGCGGCAAAATTGCTCACCAGGGCCGCGAGGTTCTTATCCATGGTGGCGTCGCGTATCGCCAGTTTGTACACTCCGGCGATCTCGACGTCACAGCCGCTCTCGGCCGCCCTGATGGCCACATGCAAGGGCTCGACCCTGCCGAGGATCGGCTGACCGGCCTGCGCAGCCGTCGGCTGAAACGGCAGGAAGTTCTCCTCCGGCCGCCACTTGGCCGCAACAATAAAGAAGAGCAACAGCAGGAAGACCACATCGACCAGCGGCGCCAGCCGCAACCCCGGAATATGCCGTGGCGGAGTGATTTGCTGCACGAGGGTGCTTCGCGCGCCGTCGGTTTCGTTCGATGACCGCATGTTCAGGCCTTCCATGGCTCAGCGGACCCGGCAGCGCCGCCTGCGGCTTCTATCGAGCCCCACATATACCCTGTTCCATCCGTCCATGCCGCGCCCGGCGCGGCGATACTCTACTTATGCTCGGCGGCGTAGGCGGCACCGCGCTTCAGCGCCTCGATGTTGATCGGCAGCAGCTTATGATAACGCTGCGCCAGCACCTGGGGCAACGCCCGAGCGGCGTCTTCATGTGTCATATATCCCCGCATCCGCAGGTAGGCGCCAAGGGCGACCATATTGGTGCTGCGGGGGCTGCCCAGCTCAATCGCCAGATCGCCGGCGGGAATCGACAGGACCATAACGGATTCAGCCGCGTCCGGCTCGACATCCACCAGGGATGTGTTGACCACGAGCAAGCCGCCCTCGCGGATTCGCGGGGCATACTTGGCCAGCGACGCCTTGTTCATGATAATCGCCGAATCCGGGCGGTCAACAATCGGACAGGCAATCGGCTCATCGGCAATGACAATCATCGTATTGGCGGTCCCGCCGCG
>DSDB01000021.1 GCA_011057845.1 Phycisphaerales bacterium
CAGGGCCGTCGAAGCGGCCGTCGACGGCCTGATCAACGACGACCGCAAGAAGCTCAATTCCGTCAGGGAGCTTGAGGAATTCACGGACGAATTCCAGTTGGAGATTACCTCCTACCTCACCGCTCTGTCGAAGCGGCAGCTTTCCGATGAAGTCTCCACCAAGCTGCCGGTCCTGCTTCACACGGTCAACGACCTCGAACGTATCGGCGACCATGCCGTCAACATCGCCCAGATCGCCGACCGCAAAATCGAGCAGAACCTCGCATTCAGCGAATTCGCCACGACGGAAGCTCAGTCCCTGCGCACGGAAGTCCTCGACATGTTCGACGAGACTATCACGGCCCTGGCCGAGAACGACCCCGACAAGGCCAAGGCGGCCCTGGTCCATGAGAACAACCTCAACCGCATGCAAATCGATCTGCGCCGCAACCATGTCCAGCGCATGAGCGACGGCATCTCCTCCGCCCAGAAGGGCTTGATCTTCATCGACCTGGTGGACAACGTCGAGAAGATCGGCGACCACCTCACCAACATCGTCCAGGCCGTTGCCGGAGGCCTGAACTGGGAAGGCACCGAGCCTCGCTCCATCCCCACCGACTGACGCACTCCGGCCGGCAGGGCATGTGGCGTCGAACCCGATCCGGGCCGTGATTTTTCCCTTGTATCGGCCCGTGGGAATCTCTAAACTCAATGCTCCCGGTTCCACGATGAATCGCGACGGTCAAAAGAAACGACAATTATCGAAAGGACCTACCACCATGAAACGACGCGAATTCCTCAAATCCACGGCCGCCGCCGGTGTTGGAGTCATCCTGCCCAGCGGCGTCCTGTCCGGGGCCAACGCCCCCAGCAACAAGCTTAATATCGCCATGATCGGCACCTGGGGCCGCGCCGACGCCCACTTCGGCATCATGGCCCGGGAGAACGTCGTCGCCCTTTGCGACGTCGACGAAAAGCACCTCGCCTACGGGGCCGAGAAGTTCCCCAACGCCCAGAAGTACGTTGATTGGCGCAAATGCCTTGACCAGAAGGGCATCGACGCCGTCGTGATATGCACCTGCGACCACACCCACGCCTTCATCACCAACTGGGCGCTGAACCGCGATATGCACGTCTACTGCGAGAAGCCGCTGGCCAACACCGTTGAAGAGGCTCGCATCGTCCGGGCCCACTACCTCAAGAAGAGGAACAAGCTCGCCACCCAGGTCGGCACCCAGCGGCACGAAATCCCGAACTTCAACCGCGTCAGCGAGTTGATTCGCGACGGCGCCATCGGCACGCTCTCCGACGTCCACGTCTGGGGCGACCGCCAGATCCGCCGCCCCGGCTACCTGCCGGCCGCCGGCGACCCGCCGAGCCACCTGCACTACGACCTCTGGCTCGGACCTTCGCCGTTCCATCCTTATAACCCCGGCTACTTCTCGGGCGGCCCCGGTATGAACTGCCTGCAGTGGAACATGTACTGGGACTTCGGATCCGGTCAGGTCGGCGACATGGGCAGCCACACGATGGACATTGCCTGGGACGCCATCGACGCGGGATTGCCCACTTCCGCCACCGGCGAGGGCGACCCGTTCCACCCCGAAGTTACGCCCGTTCGGCTCAAGACCACCTTCGAGCACCCGGCCAACAGTTGGCGGCCGGCCATCACCGTCTCCTGGTATCAGGGCGGCGCCATGCCCAGATCGCCCAAGCCGTTCATCGATCTGAGCAAGATTGACCATGGCGCCATGTTCAAGGGCGACAAGGGCTTCCTCGTCTCCAGCTTCGATTCCCGCGTGGTGATGCCCTGGGGCAACGATGCGGACCTGACCTACTACAAACCCCGCACCAAAGAAACCGTCCTTCCGCCGGTCGGAAACTTTCAGACGGAATGGCTCAACGCCTGCAAGGGCAATCTCAAGACCTCTTGCGACTTCGACTACGGCGGAACACTCATTGAGCAGATGCTCCTGGGCCTGGTCGCCTACCGCGTCGGCGAGAAGCTCCAGTACGACGGCGAGAAAGGCAAGACCAACAACGACAAGGCCAATGCCCTGCTGACCAAGGAGTACCGTCCAGGCTGGACCATCAACGGTTGACCCTGCAACCGGCGACGCCGAGTCACATTACGGACCCATCAGGACGCCCGCCCTGCCCGTCGGCAAGCGGGCGTCCTTTCTTTTGGCTGGGTCTTGATGATTCCCAGCCCCCGTGCGTATATAACATTGAAGCAGGCC
>DSDB01000645.1 GCA_011057845.1 Phycisphaerales bacterium
CGCCAGGGACCGGGGGTTCTCCACGCGCTCGACGATGGCCCGCAGGAACCGGGCGGCGTAGATCTCGTCCACAACCCTCCGGTCGACGGCCAGGGTGAAACGGACGGCCTTGCGAACCGCCACTGGCCGGTGGCGGCCTTTGCCGTCGGCAAGGGCCGGACGATCCAGCCCTTCGCTTCGCGAAAGGCTGCCACCCTGTGTGGAGCCGGCAGCCTCCGGGCACGCTTCGACCGGCACGACTTCCCGTAGCACGTTGCCCACCGCCATGATTGTACTGGCCGGCGGAGGGATAATCGCCGCGAAGGCATCGACCCCGTAGGCCCCCAGATTGCTCAGGGCGATGGTCTCGCCCTCCATGTCCGCCAGGGGCAGGTCGTTGCTGCGGGCGTGCTGCACGAAACGCTGCTCCTGCTCGGCAATCCGCGAGAGGCTCTTGCGGTCGGCGTCCTTGATGACGGGGACGATGACCCCCTGCGGCGCATTGACCGCAAAGCCCACGTTCACGTGCCCGGCGATCCGCACGCAGCCATCCTCCAGCAGGCCGATCATCCGGGGAAACTGCCGGGCGGAGACCGCCAGGGCCCGCAGAAAGAACGTGTTCGTCGTGATCCTGGTGGCCGCCTTTTTCGTCAGCTTCTTGCGGAACGTCAATATCTCACCCACATCCGCATGGGCCTCGATATAGAAACACGGCTTGCTGCGCTTGGACGCCAGCATCCGCGAGGCGATGAGCTTCTGAATCCGCGTCAGCGGAGTCTCTGTATGTCTGACATGTTCCAACAGGGCCTCGATAATCGACTCCTAAGACAAATCCAGGTCAAATACGGTCCATGGGCGTCTCTCATCATAGGCCCGCAACCGCGCCTTCGCAACCCCCGCCTCACTACAAACTCAAAGCGGCAAACCCAAAGCCACAACCCAAAATCCAAAGGCAGGACGCCTTCGGCACGTGACTTACGGTCTGCCCGGGCTGGGCAGCGCGGCACGCCAGCTCGCCGGATCGCTCCAGGTCGACGGATGGGCCGCCGGATTGACAATCGTCAGCGAGTAGCCGTCGCCATCCGTGGAGGGGTGCCAGGTGTCGGCATAGCCGAAGCGCATCACGGCCGCATCCAGAGGCCAGGCCAGAGTCAGCACCAGCTCCTCTCCGCTGTTGCTCAGGCCGCCGGTGTAGGGACCCACCACGTTGTCGGCCGCCCCATACATGGCGGTAAACGCGACCACGTTCGCCGCGACGACGACGTAATCGCCGGGATCCAGCGCCATGGCGGGAAACTCAAAGACAATGCCCTCCACGAAACGCACGCCGCCGATATGGATGGTATCGCCGCCGATGTTCCGCAACTCGATGTAGTCATACTGACTGCCAGCCGGGGCGTGGTACATGATCTCCGTCACGCGCAGACCACGGAGCACCTTCACGTCCTCGGCATAGGGGAACTCGCCGCCGGGCGTCACGGCCGCGGCCACCAGCTCGACCGAGATCAGGAAGTCGCTGCTGGTCAGGCCGTAGTTCAGCCCCTGTATGGCCAGGAGATTGGCCCCGGCGCGGAGCGAACCGATATGGTCGGATATGTCGATGTCTTCGAAGATGACGGCCGCGGCGTCGCTGTGGCTGGTGTCGGCGTTGTCGTTCCAGAGCACCGTCTCGGCGGCGAAGTTGCGGCTGGCCACCCGGTCGCCGTTGATCCACGCCACGAAGCCGTCGTCGTAACGCACGCGGAGCGTCAATTGCGTCATCGCCTCCAAATCGCCGGAAACCGTGAACGGGATGCGGATGTAACACGATTCCGTCGCGCCGTACATGGCCGAGACATCGCAGGTGATGTAGGACTGGTAGCCGCTGGAGCGTTCATAGCCGACGCCGCCGGGCGAGCCCGTGCAGGCCTGCCAGGTGGAATCGTCGAAGAGCCCGTCCCAGCGCCAGTCCGTCCCGATGTCGGCCGTCGGCACGAGCACGCGCTTATCGGCGTTTTCCGGCGCCAGGAGCGTCGTAGTTATCTCCTCGGATACATGGTAGTTCGCCACGCCCGGCGTGGGCAGCTCGAAGAACTCGTAGAGCGGCCCGCCGTTCGGCGCGCGGCCCTGGGAGATGTCCGTCGTCTGGGGCCGGAACATCACCCTATCGACCAGACGGAGGTCCTCATCCAGCAGGGCGAGCATCTCTCCGTCGGCGGAGAG
>DSDB01000646.1 GCA_011057845.1 Phycisphaerales bacterium
CGGGTGGCCACTTTCTGTAGCGTGCCGCGGTAGTTCCAGGGCATCCAGGCGTCGGGGTGTGAGGCCAGCTGATGGGTGTGTTTCTGCAGGACCGTGAGATACTCGAAGGCATTGACCTTGTTCAGTTCGCAGGTGTTATTGTCGAGCGGCGCGGCCGGCCCTCTCAGGAACAACGTCAGCGCCTCCCAGTGCTTGAGCATGTAGGTGATCGCCTCGCCCAGGCCGCTATTGGGTTCAACCTTGTGCTGCTCGATCTGATCGGTCAGCCAGGCCTTCAGTGCATCCATCCGAGGGCCGCTTTCCTGCTGGTGCCACTTCAGCCGCTGCTCGCCGGACATGCCCTGGCGCCTGGCCTCGCCATCGTTCGTGTAGACCTCCTTGAGGACCTCCAACACGTACAGGCATTCCTGTGGGAAGTTCATCGCCACATCCACAAACTGCCGCCGGCCGTGCGCCAGACAGTTCGCCAGGATCGTATCCAGTTCCGCGGGCATATTCCGCGAGAGGGCGTCACACATCTGGATCGGTGGGCCCAATTCACAGGACCGCTGCTTCAGCAGGGCCACCAGGTTCTCCCCGGCGTGGTCTGGCCCCGTAAAGAACAAGGATATCCGGTAGTCATCGAAGATCGAGACGATGCCTGAAGTGAAGACCCCCGTGCGGTCGGCTTTCTGCCCTGATTCGGCCTCTGCGGATTCCCGACACCCTTGGGATAGGCCCAGGATCTTCATCGTGAGGGAATCGTACTTCAAGCCCAGGGCAGAAGCCGTTTTGCTGATGCCGTGCTCACAGGCCAGCCCCACAGCCCGGTCATGTCACTGAGCGCAGACCTCGGGCCTCGTCGGAGTGTATGCGGGATGGGTAAGAGATGGGCGTCAATCCGTGGTTTCGGGGCCCGACGACGGCAGATGGCACTGGCCTGGTTAGGGCGCCGGCCGGGTTGTCCGGTCCAGCCAGTGCTCCGCGAATATACGCAGGTCGGCGAAGTTCACCATACCGGATCGGTTGAAGTCGAAGGGCCTGTCGCTGCCGGTGGCCGACCAGCAACTTATGGCGACGGCCAGGTCCGCGAAGTCCACGGTGCCGCCGTTGTCGGCATCGGGTAGCAGCGCCCAGCCACTGGGGGCCAGGCTCGCCCGCGGTGTGCCGCCGTAGGCGCCCATGTTGACACGGACGTTCAGGGTTGTATCGGGATCGGAAGATCCGACGTCATCCGGCATCGGCTCATCGAGCAGGGACGAACCCGGATTACCGGCGTCGATACAGCGGCTGGTCGTATCGCTGTCGGACTCCCAGGTCCGGGTAGTCCGATTCCACCGCCACCCCTGGCTCTTGAGATGGTAGTCGCCCGCGGCCGCGTCCACGAAGCCTGGGTCCTCGCCGATATTGCCGAGGCCCCCGAGACTGCCGGTCAGGCCCTGGATGCAGCAATAATCGACGGTCGCATCGCCGCCTGCAATGTGGATCTGGGCGGATTGACCAGCCTCACCAGCCTCGCGGTTGTCCCAGAAGATGCTGTTGGAGATGGCCGCGTGGCCGGAAAGGCTGTAAATACCGCCCCCGGCGATACCCGCGGTGTTGCCGCTGAAGGTGCAGTTGACGATGGTCGGGCTGCCAGCGTCGTCGTTGAAGATACCGCCGCCGGATACGGACGCGTGGTTGTCGGCAAAGATGCAGTTCTGGATGACCACGGCCCCGTCGATATTGGCGAGGGCGGCCCCGCTGTCGGCCGTGTTATCCCGTAAGACGCAGCGGACCACCGTCAGGGTGCTGTCGGCGATATACAGGCCCGCACCGTCGCGCAGGCCCGTGTCGGCGTTGCCCGCCTGGATGGTGAATCCATCGAGCACGGCCCCACTGATCCCGACGGCCTTGACGACATGCAGGCTGTTGTCCAAGGCATTGCCCGGCGTGCCGATATCGCCGCACAGGACCGTCTCGTACAGGTGGACCTCCCGCAGATCCGGGTCCGGGCCGCTGGCCCCGGCGTAGCCGCCCATCAGAGACAGATGGCTCGACAAGGCAAAGGTCTGCGTGCGATCACCCATCGTGCGGCCGATGCCACGATCCGGGCGGTAAACGCCCGCGGCCACTCGAATCTCCGTGGCCTGGCCGGACAGGGCCGCCGCATCGAGGGCGTCCTGGAGGTAGTTGAAAGCATCCTCCCACGAGACGCCGGTA
>DSDB01000431.1 GCA_011057845.1 Phycisphaerales bacterium
CAGACGGACCTGCCGGTCCGCCGGTTGCCCGTGGTGTTGCGTTCCATCGAGGACCGGCTTGGCAGGGTCCGCGGCGAGAAATGGGGGCCGCGCACCATCGACCTGGATGTGATCCTCTACGGCGATGCGATCGTCGATGAGCCGGACCTGCACGTGCCGCACCGCGAAATGCACCTACGGTCGTTCGTGCTGGCGGGGCTGTGTGAGATCGCCGGCGGGCTGGTTCATCCGGTGTTGGGCGAGACGGTGGATGAACTCTATCAGCGTTTGGGCGGCGGCGATTACGCAGTGGATGCCGCGCGGCCGCAGCTTGTGAGCGTCGCCGGGATCATCGGCGTCGGCAAGACGACTCTGGCGGAGGGATTGAGTGCGGCGATGGGGGGGGTGTTGCTGAGAGAGCCTTACGACACAAATCCTTTTCTGGCCGCGGTTTACGACGGCAACAACGACCTGGCGCTGGATTCACAACTGTACTTTCTGGCAGGGCGGATGGAGCAGTTGGACCGGGAAAGGCTCTCGGCCGGGGTCCTGGCGTTCACCGACTATGTGTTCGACAAGGAGCTGATCTACGCTCGACGCCTGCTGGACGGCAGGCAATTGGCGTTGTACGAGCGGATATTCCCCCCGGTGCGGGCGCACATGGCCGATCCGGTGCTCGTGATATACCTGCGGGATACGGTCGAGGGCTGTCTGCGTCGTATCCACAGCCGCAATCGGCCATACGAGCAGCGGATCGAGGCGGGGTTCCTGCAGGCGCTGTCGGAGGATTATGAGGGGCTGTTCCGCGATTGGAGGCGCTGCCCGGTAATCCGGCTGAACGTGCCGAGCTTCGATGGCCGCGACCGCGACCAGTTGCAGCGCCTGGCCGAGCAGATAAAATGGTACGCCAGCAGTCGTTAGTCGATAGTCGTGAGTCGTTCACCGTGAGTCCTCATGCAGATTGCTCAGACGATTGAAGCTGTTCGCAGCCTGGTGTCGCAGGCTCGCAGGCAGGGCAGGCGCGTGGGCTTGGTGCCTACGATGGGGGCCCTGCACCGGGGGCATGTTTCGCTGATCGAGGCGGCCAGGGCGGCCTGCGATTTCGTGGTGGTGAGCATCTTCGTCAATCCCACGCAGTTCGGACCGGGCGAGGATTTCCAGGCGTATCCGCGACCGATGGACGAGGACCTGCGGGCGTGCCGCGAGGCGGGGGTGGACGTGGTCTTCGCGCCGTCGGCGCAGCAGATGTATCGGCGTTCGCAGAAGGCATGGGTAGACGTGGAAGGCTTGACCGAAGGGCTGTGTGGAAGGTCGCGGCCGGGGCATTTTCGCGGCGTGGCGACGGTCTGTGCCAAGTTACTCAACATCGTCGGGCCGGATGCGGCGTTTTTCGGGCAAAAAGATGGGCAGCAGGCGGCGGTGGTCCGGCGGATGGCCGAGGACCTGGACATGCCGCTGGAAATAGTGGTCTGTCCGACGGTGCGGGAGGCGGACGGGTTGGCGATGAGCAGCCGCAACCAATACCTCACGGCCCGGGAGCGTGCGGTAGCGCCGCTGGTGTACAAATCGCTGGAAGCGGCGCGGGCGGCGGTTGAAAAAGGTGAAAGAAACGCCGAGGCGATTCAGGAGCAGATGCGGCGGGTGCTGGGCCAATCTGAATTGATCCAACCGGAGTATGTGAGTGTCGTTGACGCCGAGACAATGGAGGAACTCAAGCAGGTGGCGGGGCGCGTGATGATCGCCGTCGCGGTGCGGCTGGGGACGGCGAGGCTCATAGACAATATCGTCATTGAACCTGCCGCCTGACGGTGATAGCATGGCCGGCGACGGCAAAGACCATGAAGAACGATCCGAACCACGCTGTCTATATCAGGCTGATGAGGCGGTTGACGCCGGAGCAGCGGCTCGCCATAGCGCTCGACCTGTCGGAATTCTCGAAGTGGCTCTTCATCGAGGGATTGCGGAAGCTCTACCCCGATCTGCCGTTGGCCCAGTTCGGACAGTTGGTTAGGCGGCGTCTTGAAAAATGTCACAATCGGAATTACTGATAGCCGTTGTTGCAGCGCGAGGCCGAACCGATTGACAATGAATGACTCACGCCATAAGGGGAACGGATCATGCAAAGAACAGTCTGGCGAATGGCATTTGTGGTATTGGTGGTTGTGGCAATGGGGGCAGGGGCGGTTGCGGCGGGGCTAGCC
>DSDB01000144.1 GCA_011057845.1 Phycisphaerales bacterium
GGACCTACCAGGGGATAGGCATTGGCGGCGCCGGGGGTGTTGACGCTCATGGCCACGAAGTTAAATGAACCGTCGCTCTTGCGGTGTCGGCCGAACGCGATGCCCGTCGCCGAGGGACCAAAATCCTCATAATCGCGGTAGCCCGTCAGCACGCCGTCCTGCCCGGAGGTCAGGACCACCTCTTCGCCGTTTTCGCTGAGGGCGAATGGCACAATCGCACCCGGGTCGGAGGGGTTGCCGAAATGCAGGTTCTGGTAGAAGACGATGTAACCGCCCGCGGGAATCACGGTCCCTTCGGCGATTCTGTACTTCATACGGCTGGTCTCGTTCGCATCGCTGTCGGACAGGAACCACCCGCCGATTTCGATAGGGGCATCGGTGGTATTGTGCAGTTCGATCCAGTCGGCGGCTTCGGCGTGGGAATGGGCCAGGACCTCATTGATGACCACTGAGCCGGGGTCAGGCAGATACCCCGTATCATCCCAGCCCGGCGAGCCATTCACCAGGGCGCTCGGCCGCCACGACTGCTTGTCGCTATAGAGGTTGGGGTCGGCCATGCGCGGGTCCCGAACGGTCAGCGAGAAGCCGTCGCCGTCGGTCATGTCGTACCAGCCGTCCTTGTAACGGAAGTTGTGGATGACGGCCCCTGCGGCATCCACAAGGGTGATGCCCTCGCCGGAATTGTCGAGCCTGCCGGTGTACTGGCCGGCAATGGGAATGCCCTGACCGTACTTGGCCGTGAAGGCGGGTATATCCGCCACGACAACGGTGTATTGGTTTGGAGCCAGTGTCAATCTGGGGAATGTGAAGCTGATGCCGCGTGTGAACTTGACGAAGTTGAGATTGATGGACTCGCTTCCGATATTGGTCAGTTCAACGAACTCCGTGATCGGGTCGTTAGGGTCGCCGGTGTCGAGCGGGTGATACATCAGTTCGGTAATCCGCAAGTTCTCTGCGACCGGCCCAACGGCGTAAACGGCCTCGCTCATGGCGCTCCAGGTTGAGCCGCTGCGGGCCCGGGCCTTGACCTGGGTCGTCTCGGTGAAGGTCAGCGGCGAACCGCTGGCCGGGATCGTGGCCTCAAGCTGCGCCGAAATGAGGAAATCGAGGTTCGTCGTGGTCGAGTTCATGGCGTGAATAGCGAGGATGTTGGCGCCCACGCTGAGTCGGCTCATGTGAGCGGTGATGTCAACATCCTCAAAGACCACGGCCGCCGAGTCCGAATGGCTGCTGGTAGCGCGGGAGTTCCATACGGGCGTCCCGGTGAAGTTCTTCCTGGCCACCTCGGTCCCATTGAGATATGCCACATAAGCGTCGTCGTATCGGACACGCAGGGTCAGGGCGGACATGGCGGGGCGTTGCTCGGCGGTCACGTTGAAGGGTATCCGTACGTAGCAGGTGGCGTTTCGGCCGTACATGTCGGCCTCGACGTCGAGGCTGATGTAGGGGTCATATCCCGTCCCCCGCTCGAAGCCGATGCCGCCGGGCGAGCCCGTGCAGAGCCGCCACGCGGAATCATCAAAGGACGCCCCCCCTCTCCATGCGTCGGAAATGGCCTGTGTGGGCACAAAGGCGCGTTTTGTGGCGTTCTCGGGGGCCAGGACCGTATTAAATCCGCCGCCGCCGGTATACTTGACGGCAACAGGATTAAGCGTGCCGCCGATGAGCCGTGGGTCGGAGCCGTCGGTGGTGTACCAGATGTCGCCAGTCGGGGCCGAAAGGGTCAACGTAAAACCGACCGGGACGCGCCCGCCGAAGTGACCCAGTGTCGGACCATCGATGCTGGGGAACCAGTTCCGGCCTCGGAATTGCTGAATGAGAACGTCTCTGCGGTCTGAAATCCAGCTTCGCACGGACGCCACGGCGGTGAGCCAATGCTGTCGCGTGTAGGGCGTGGAGACCTTGGAGTCGCCCCAGCGGGCGGATTCGGCGATGATGGCCAGGTCGATCTGCGCGGCGCGTTTGTCGACACGGGCCAGGCCCTTCTCGACCGTCAGCAGACCGCCGTTAAACAGATGCTTCTGGACACGATCTCCGAAGCGGGTCCGATACTCAATATCATCGGTCATCTTCCTGTGCAGCCAGGCGACGTTGCATCTCGAGAGAGAATCCTCGTTGCTATAGGTGCGATTGACCATGTCGGTCTCACCGGTGCCCAGCGAGTGCTCGGA
>DSDB01000035.1 GCA_011057845.1 Phycisphaerales bacterium
ATGGCCGCCGCCTTTGTCCATGAGCTGGGGTTGGTGATGTCGGCTGTCGTCGAGTACGCCACCCACATCTTGTCGGCCCCGGGCACTTCAAAACCATCTCCCCTTCGCTCTATCCCCCATACTCCTGGACTCCAGACCAGAACCAGCCACAGCACGGCATATCGAACCTCAAGCCTCATGACGGCCTCCTTACACATGACACGGCAAAACACCATTATCCTACACCCGGCGATGACGGCGGCATTTCGTACAGTTCACCGCATTGCCTCAACGCATCGCGTTTATCCTCGGTCAGATCGATTTCGTCGTCGGTAAGGTAGCAGGCGGGGTCCGGGGCCCACGGGTCGTTAAAATGCAGGTCCGCGCGGACGCGGAGGCTGCCGCCGCAGGCCCTGAAGTACCGACAGAGGCGGCAGCGGCCCTTCATGTGGGCCGGCCGGTTGCGAAGGCCCGCCAGCAGAGGCTCATCGTCGTTGGTCCAGATGTCACTGAAGGACTTCTCGTGGATGCTGCCGAGGGTGTAATGGCCCCAGAACTGGTCGGGGTGGACGTCCCCGTTGAAGTCGATGCAGCCGATGCCCACGCCGCTGCTGTAGAGCCCGCCGCCGTTCCAGGTCAGCAGATTCCAGACGTCTTCGGCCCGCGCCGGGTCTTCTTCGAGCAGCTTACGATAGAGATAGACGCCGTCGACGTGGTTATCGACGGTCAGGATGTCGGTCTTGCGGCGCTGCTGTTTGAACAGGCGGGACTTGGCCAGGATGATCTCGACGGCCCGGCGGCTCTGGGCGTGCGTGAGGTCCTCGGCGGCGAGATCGGCGCCGCGGCCGCTCGGGACCAGGTGATAGAAGCAGACCCGCTCGATATGCTCGCGCTCGAAGAAATCGAACAGGGCCTCGATGTCCTGAACGTTGCGTTTTGTCAGCGTCAACCGCAGCCCGACACGAACGCCCGCCTCCCGACAGTGGCGGATGCCGCGGACGGCGCGGTCAAAGGCGCCCGGGACGCCGCGGAACGTATCATTGACCGGCCCGATGCCGTCGAGGCTGACGCCAACGTAGGAGACGCCGATGTCCTTGATTCGCCGGGCCTTGTCCTCGTCGATGAGCGTGCCGTTGGTGCTGATGACGGCCCGCAGGCCGCGGCCGACGGCGTGTTCGATCAACTCGAAGAGGTCCGGCCGCATGAGCGGTTCGCCGCCGCTGAACAGTACCGAGGGCGCGCCGAACGCCGCCAGGTCGTCGAGGACGGCCCTGGCGTACTCGCTGCTGACTTCGCGGCAGGGCTTGTCCGCACCCGAATCGTTGTAGCAGTGGACGCACCGCAGGTTGCACAGCCGCGTGATGTTCCAAACAACGATGGGGCGGCGCTCGGCGGCGGACTTGGGGACGACCTCGTGGGCCTTTTCGCCGGAGCCGGGTCTGCCGTATCGCAGCCAGTCGCCGGGCGTCACTTCATCGCAGTAGAGCTTGCTGATATTGATCATGGTCGGTATTTGCTTGCCTGGGTCTTATTCGATCGCCTGCGGCGGGATGTAGGCGCAGAACGGTTCTTCGGCCATGTAGTTGCCGGTGGCGGCGTAGGCCCGACCGCGGCAGCCGCCACAGACGGTGCGGTAGCCGCAGACGCCGCACTTGCCTTCGAGTCGGTTGCTGTCGCGCATGGCCGCCAGGTCCGCATTGCCCAGCCAGATGTCCTTCAGCGGCGTCCGAAGGATGCTGCCGCATCGGACGGGCAGATAGCCGCATGGGTAGACCTCGCCTTCGTGGTTGACGAAGATGACGCCCATGCCCGCCAGGCATCCACGGCTGGGGCCCTGATGGCCGGTTCGGCCGGGAATGTGGGGACGGTTGCGCTGCGATACGTCGGAGGTCCGGGGCATGGGCGGACGGCGGTGCAGACCCTGCTGACGGATGATGCGCTCGTAATGCGGGCCGCAGGTGACCTTCATCTGGATTTCGCCCTTGCCGTCGAGCAGGCAGATCTCGAGCATCTTCTGTTCGTATCCCTGCGGCGAGAGCATGTCCATCTCGCCGAGGACCTGCCCGCAACCGACGGGCACGAGCATGAAGATGTGCACGGCGACGGCCCCGAGGCGCCGGGCCAGTTCGTAGACATCCTGCAACTGGCCGGCGTTGTGGCGGGTCAGGGTCATGTTGATCTGGA
>DSDB01000621.1 GCA_011057845.1 Phycisphaerales bacterium
CCCCGCCTGTCAACCACCCCAGCGACCCCGCCCATTAGGCAACTCGCTATCGACTGGCGGCGAACGACGAACGACTTATCCACGCCGCAACACGTCCGTCGTCCACCGTCCTTCATCGGCCTCATCTACACCCCGCCATAGGCAGGGCCCAGGCTGTAGTGATGCACCTTCGCCGATGCGGGGTGGTCGTAATCATCCGGGTAGAGGTGGACCGCCACGCCGAACAGTTCCCCTGGCAGGGTGAACCGCTCCGCATCGCCGGCCTGGACGAATCCCTGCGATTCAAGCTGCTCGGCCGCCTCCAGCCATTTCGAGCCCACGCGGATGCCATAGAAGCCGTACTCGTCGTCCATGATCACCGCTCCGGCGAACACGTAGTCCTTCTGCGGATCGAACAGAAAGACCGACATCCCGACCACCGCCCCGGACACGGGCTGCGGCTCATCGAGCTCGAGCAACCGACAGACCTCCTCAAACGGCGTCTCCATCAGCAAGATGAATCGTTCGAGGCTGAGTATCTCTACGTTTTCACTGGGTTCACCGGCCACGATGGCTCCTTCGCATCATATTCCGTAACGCTTCGACCCACGACCGCGTGCATTCTATGCGGTTCGGCCGTCGGGTCAAGCCTGCGCCGCCGGCTTTCGCCCACCATCCGGCGCAAATAACCGTCGCCGCCGGTGCCGAGGAGTATCTTCCGTCATTGGGGTAGCCCGGCATTGACGCATGGCTTGATGTGTGCTACGGTGGTCCCCGGACTCGAATCCGGGACTCCGCTCAGGGATAGGTCATCCCAACGGCACCGGCGTTCGAATTCCAGAAATCGCATGCATCTGTAACGAGGAGTGGTATCCACACAGTGGGATTTCGAGCCGATGAGTGCAAAGTCAGCGGATGACGGCGGGGTTCAGGATGTTCATGGCACAAGCCATCGACTCGTGAAAGCCGACGACGACAAGTTCGTGCCCACATGCAGCATCTGCGGAGAGAAACACTGGCCGCATCACCCCCTGGTGCCCTGCTTCAATAAGAAGAAAAAGGGCAAACTCAAGGCCAAGACCGACCGCTCCACCAAGGCCGAGATCAAGGCCGAACGCAAGGTGTTCGCCGAGGCTATCGCCAGAGCCGAAGAACGGGCCCGAACCGAGGCTGTCGCACGGTCCCAGGCCGAGACCCAGGCCGCCGAGGACGCCAGGAGCCAGGCCCAGGCCCAATCCGAGGCGCAGGCCGCCCGCCAGGCCCAGGCCGCCGCGGAGGAATCCGCCAGGGCTGAGGCCCGACAGCGTCAGCAGATACAGCAACGCCTGGAGGCCATGCAGGCCCAGTTCGAGCAGATCAAGGGCGAGATGGAGCAGGTTCGCCACGACGCCGAGCAGCGGCTGGCCGCCAAGGAATCCCAGTTGCAGGAGACCGCCGCCCGACTCCAGGAACAACTGGACGAGAAACAGGCCCGGTTGACCGAGGTGCAGGCGGCCCTGACCACCGAACTGGACCATACCCGCGCCGAAGCCGCCCGGGCGATTGAGAATGCCAAACATCAGGCCGAGAAAGAGCATGCACAGCATACCGCTGCTCTGGATGACTTGCGAAGCCAGTTGCGACAGCGAAGCGAGGCCCTGACCCACACTCAGGAACAGTTGAACCGACACATCGAGAGCCTCAAGGACGCTCAGACCCGTCTGCAGGAGCAAACCCAGGCCAGAGAAGAACTTGAAGCCAGGCTCGAAGAACAGATGCAGGACCGCCTGCGACTGCACGAGCAATTGCAGCAGGCCGCCGCGGCGACGCAGTCGACCGAGCAGCATCTGCGGCGAGAGACCGAAGCCCACGCCGCCATTGCCGCCCGCATCGAGACCGAGCAGGCGGCCCGATCCCGGGCCGAGCAGCAAGCCCAGGAACAGTTGCGGGCCAGAACCACTGTCGAGGAGAAGCTGCGAGCGACCCTCGAACACCTCACCGAAGTCAAGGCCGCTGCCGCCGAACAGCTTGCGGCGACCAGATCAGATGCCACGGAAGAGGTCGAGGCCCTCAAGGCCAAGATGGCCGCCAGAGTCGCCACGGTCGAGGCCGATGCCGCCGAGCGAGTGGAGGCCGCCCGTGTCGAGGCTGCCGAACGGATGGCCTCTACCCAGGCCCAGGCCGATCAGGAGATCCGTCGCAG
>DSDB01000616.1 GCA_011057845.1 Phycisphaerales bacterium
CGCGGCTTCTCGCCCTTGCAGGCGGCGAAGAACTCCGCGTGGTGGCCGGGCGAGCGTTCCAGCAGTTGCGGCGGATCCCCGAATTCCCTCTGCCTCTCCAGCGGCAAGAGTCGAACTCGTTCCCAGTAGTCGCCTTCGACCATCATCTTGCCCTTGGTGCCGTAAACCAGATTCCCCGTGCTCGGCAGATTCATCTTTCGACCTTGCGATGTCAGTTCCTCGGGAGCCTCCGGGAAGATGCGGTTGCCGTCCTTATCCTTTCCTTCGTACCAGTAGGTGGTGAAGCCGGGGCGGCCGTCCTTGGCGCGATAGGTGGCCTTGACCACCATCCCGGCGGGCCACTGGTCCTTGACCGGGCCGGTCATGACGATCGGCTCGGCCGTGGCCGCATAGCCCGGATTCATGATCGCATAGATGCCGTCGGTCGTGTGGCAGGCCATATCGCCCAGCGCCCCGGAGCCGAAGTCCACCACGCCGCGCCAGTTGAAGGCGTGATAGGCGCCGCTCTTGAACGGACGCATCGGGGCCGGACCGATCCAGGCTTCCCAATCGAGCGTATCGGGGATCGGATCCGAGCCTTCCGGACGGTCGCCGCCCTGAGGCCAGATCGGGCGATTCGTCCAGGTGTGGAACTCCACGACGTCGCCGATAGCGCCGGCCTTGATGTACTCGTAGGCCCGCCGCCAACCGTCACCCGCGTGGCCCTGGTTGCCCTGCTGCGTGACGACCTTGGGGTTCTTGGCGTAGGCAGCCGCGAGCAACTGGGCCTCCCGCACCGACCAGGTCAGGGGCTTCTCGGTGTAGCAGTGGATGCCCATCGAGACGGCCGTCATGGTTGGGGCAAAATGACTGTGGTCTGGAGTCGCCACGAAAACCACGTCGAGTTCCTTGCCGTGCTTCTCAAAGACCTTGCGCCAATCCGTATACCCGACCGCCTCCTCCCAGCCCTTCTTTCCATGGACTCCACCCCAACGGGTCTTGTCCACCTCGGCGAACGCAATGCACTGGCACCCCTGCCCGTGCGCGGCGCCGGTATGGCTGCCCGCCTGGCCGCCGGCGGCGATGAAACCCACCTGGAGCTTTTCGTTGAGCCCCTGGCCGCGGATAAGGCGCGGGAAGCCCATGGAGCACACGGCCCCAAGGGCGGCGGCGCGCTTGATAAACTGACGACGTGTAGTGTTGGACATGACTGTAACTCCTTAACGTGTGTTGAATGAGAGAGTTAACTTGTGTTCGTACAAACTATCACTTACCGCCGCCCTACGCAAGCGGGTATAATCGGGTGTTTCAGGGGTATGCCTATGGATACAGACGGATTATCTCGCCCGATTATTATGAACTTGGCGGTCCTGAGCGCCCTGCTGGGCGTCGGCGGTGTGGCATGCACGAGGGCGTCGACCGCCCCCGGCGTGGTCGTGGAGGCCGAGGAGGACCTCTACCGTTACCAGGGAGCCGATAACGGAGCCGGGCCCATGTGGTGCCACGGCTCGACCTGCTTGGTGAGGGCCGGCGAGAGCCTTTTTGCGGCCGGCCTGGAGACCATCGCCGGGGCCAAACCCCTGAACAACTGCCGCTGGATGCTGTTTCACCGGGGCCCCGACGGCTGGCGAAAGATATGCACCGACCCGGTCGGCCGCACCCGCGAGCCATCGCCTCTGGCGGTGTTCTCCGACGGCCGCGTCTTCCTGTCCGCCAATCCGACCATCAACACCGATCCGAACGCCTACGCAGGTCCAGCCCGGCCTGAAATCCTGCGATTCTCCGACCGCGACCCGGACGCCCCGCCGGAGAAGCTGATTCCCGTCTGGTCCGGCGAACCGCCCTTCAGCGAGCATTCCTACCGTAGCTTCGCCGCCGACGGCCCCGGCCACGAGTTGATTGTCTTTCAGAACATCGGCTACACCCATGCCCAGTGGAGCTTCCTCGACCGCGACGGCCGATGGAGCGCCCAGGAGCAACTGGCATGGCCCTGGGGAGGCGACTATGACAAGCCCCAGCCCATCCGCGTCTGCTATCCCAATGTGGCGCTGAGCGGCCGCCAGGTCCATTTCTGCGGGGTCAGCGATATCGTCGAGCCCAACGAGACATGGCGGGCCTTCAAGAAACAACTGACCGGCCGTGACTGGGACTACGACTTCCGCCGCCTGTTCTATAC
>DSDB01000378.1 GCA_011057845.1 Phycisphaerales bacterium
AATCCTACCACGCCGCCGCCCGCCCGTCAAGCAGAACCCACCGACCCCGCTCCCGTTGGCCGCCGCTGGTTGGCCCAAAGGCGGCCAACACCCCTCGCGCCCGCAGGCCGCACCCATCAGGCCACACCCATCCAGCATTCAGCATCGAGCATCGACCACCCGCACAAGCCACAAACCACAACCCGTCCGGCGCCGGATGCTTCAGAAATTCGCCCGGACGCTGCAAATCCACCGCCGCGGCCTCTTGGCCTGGTCTGATCACCCCATCTCAACAGGGCCGCTGGAGGGCACGAACAACAAGATCAAGACGATGCAACGACAAGCCTACGGCTACCGTGACCAGGAGTTCTTCAACCTCAAAATACACGCCATCCACACCGCCACCTACGCTTTAGCCGGATGAGCCCGAAAACCCACGTTGTGGACCTTTCGCGCGGCGGAGGACTGCTGTGGATGGATTCTCGGGCGGCGTGTTTTGACGGGGGGATAGGGGGGTGGTATACTGCCTGCTTTGAACGGTTTGTGCGTGGCAGGATTGTATTGCGATGCGGGTGAATCGACAGGCGGTTTTGGGGTTCCTGCGGCTGTCGCCGGCGACGCGGATGCTGGTGCTGGCGGCGGTGGTGGGGTTGCTGGGGGGGTTCGGCGCGCTGGGGTTCAAGAAGCTGATCCTGCTGCTGCAGGGCCTGTTCTGGGCGACGAAGGATATGACGCCCGAGACGCTGTATGCCGTGGTCTGGCAGCGGCGCCTGCTGATGCCGGTGGTCGGCGGGCTGATCGTGGGGCCCCTGATCTACTTTCTGGCAAGGGAGGCGCGGGGGCCGGGAGTGCCGGAGGTGATGATCGCGGTCATCACGCGAAACGGCATCATCCGGCCGATTGTGGTGCTCGTCAAGGCGGTGGCCTCGGCGCTGTGCATCGCCAGCGGCGGATCGGTCGGTCGGGAAGGGCCCATCGTACAGATCGGGGCGGCGATTGCCTCCACGGTGGGGCAGACCCTTCGCCTGGGGCCGGTGATGCTCAAGACGCTGGTCGGTTGCGGTGCGGCCGCGGGCATCGCCGCGACGTTCAATGCGCCGATTGCCGGGACGCTCTTTGCGCTGGAGCTGATCGTGGCGGATTTCGGGCTGACGTCGTTTACGCCGATCCTGGTCTCGGCGGTGGCGGCGACGGCCGTGACGCGACACTATCACGGCAATATCACGGAGTTTGTGCTGCCGGTTTTTTCCATGAAGTCGCACTGGGAGTTCGGGCTGTACCTGGCCCTGGGGATTATCGCGGGGGGGATGGCGTTTGTGTTTTCGCGGAGCATCTATGTGGCCAGGGACCTGTTCGACCGGTCGCGGATACCGGCGTGGGTGCGGCCGGCCGGCGGCGGACTGCTCGTCGGGGCAATGGCGCTGGCGTATCCGCACGTGATGGGCGTCGGCTACGACACGATGCGGGTGCTGCTGGAGGGCCAACTGGCGCTGGGGGTGATGGCGGCGCTGATTGTCCTGAAGATCGTCGCGACCTCGGCGACCGTCGGGTCCGGCGGGTCGGGCGGGGTGTTCGCCCCGTCGCTGTTTATCGGGGCGATGACCGGCGGTGCGTTCGGAACGATAGCGCACCGGTGGTTCCCCGAGGTGACGGCGTCGCCGGCGGCTTACGCGCTGGTGGGGATGGCGGCCGTCAACGGGGCGTGTACGCAGGCGCCGCTGTCGGCGATTATCGTGCTGTTCGAGATGACGGGCGGATACGGGATTATCCTGCCGCTGATGTTCGCCGTGGTGATGGCGACGTTTGTCGCGCGGAAGCTGTGTCCGGAGTCGATTTATACCGAGGACCTGGTCCGGCGGGGAATCGAGGCGCATCAGGGGGAAGACTTGAACATCCTGCGGACCATCTCGGTGCGGGATGTGCTGCGGCATGATGAGGCCGCTATTCCGCAGTCGGCGCCGTTCGAGTCGCTGGTCCGGCTGGCGCTGGAGACGCGGTGCAACGTCATATTCACCGTCGATGACGGCGGGCGTTATACGGGGGCCATCGCACAGCAGGACATCAAGTACATCCTGAACCAGCCGCATGAGGTGATCCTGGCCCACGACATCACCGATTGCATGGCGGAGCTGGCGCCGGTGGCGTTG
>DSDB01000484.1 GCA_011057845.1 Phycisphaerales bacterium
CCCCTGGAACGGCATCAAGGCCATGCTCGTCCTCGAAACCGGTCAGGCCCGCGACTACCCACAAATCCCGCTGCCCACAGGCACATTCGCCCGGATGAGCCGCCGTCACAGCTTCCGCGCGGCCCGCAGCCTCACAAAAGCCACGCTCATCCTCGGCCTGGAGGCGGTATCCGGGCGCGTCTGGTTCGACGACGTCCGTATCATGCTCAGCCGCCCGGCCGCCACCGCCCGCCCGGCCGCCGAGAAGTTCACCGGCCACGACCTGCCGCGCCTGCGGGGCTTCATGCACGGCCCGCAGTTCGTCGAGGCCGACATCCGCGCCCTCGCCCAGGACTGGAACGCCAACCAGGTCCGCTGGCAGCTCAACTGGGTCCCCATGAAGCAGGCCGAGGACTGGGCCGCCGACCTGCCGGCATTCGACAAATGGCTTGACACCGCGCTACTCGAGTGCGACAAGGCCCTCAACGCCTGCGAGAAATACAGCGTCCGCGTCCTCGTGGACCTCCACACGCCCCCCGGCGGCCGCATCGAAGGCGGCGTCTGCCGCATGTTCCAGCAGCGGCCATACCAGGACAAGCTCATCGACACCTGGCAACGCATCGCCCGCCGCTACAAAGGCCGCGAAATTGTGTACGCTTACGACCTGGTAAACGAACCGGTCGAAGGCGCCATCGCACCCGGTCTGGACGACTGGCGAACACTCGCCACAAAAGCCGCGAAAGCCATCCGCGAAATCGACCCCGGCAAGCCCGTCGTCTTCGAGCCGGCCCCGTGGGGCGGCCCCGACGGCTTCGATACGCTCGAACCGCTCGACCTCGACCGCGTCATCTACAGCTTCCATCTGTACCAGCCGTTCCAGTTCACCCACCAGGGCATCTACGACAACCCCACGCCCACCGCCTACCCCGGCCAGGTGGCGGGGCGGCTATGGAACAGACAGACCCTCCGCGACGCCCTGGCCTCCGTCGTCGAATTCCAGCAGGCCTGCAACGTCCAGATCTACGTCGGCGAATTCAGCGTCATCCGCTGGGCCCCCGGCGACAGCGGCCCGCAGTGGCTGCGAGATGTGACCGACATCTTCGAAGAACACGACTGGGACTGGTCCTACCACGCCTTCCGCGAATGGGACGGCTGGAGCCTCGAACACGGCAGCGACCGGACCAATAACACCCTTGCAACCGAACCCACCGACCGCGCCAAGGTCATCCGTGCTCTGATGGATAAGAACCAGCGCCTGCCCTTTAAGCCAGACCGCTGAGCTGCTCTCCCCATCCGGGGCCGACAGATCCACGACGATGCCTTCGCCATGGACATCACACAGTGATGCCTACAGATACAGGGTTGCATCCCCGCCCTCATGGACGTATATTGCGTTGCATCGGTCCAGGAAGGGCTGATATGCGATACAAATTGGAACTGGCAATACATGGAGGCAAGCATGTTCTCGCACAGCCGAAGTATCCCCATCCTCTGCATTGTACTGCCGGCGCTGGTCGCCGCACGCATGCCGGCGGCCGACACACCGACCGCCCGGATCACCATCCACGCCGACCGCGGGCAGACCACCATCGCCCCTGAGATCTACGGCCATTTCGCCGAGCACCTCGGCCGCTGCGTCTACGAAGGCTTCTGGGTCGGCCCGGACTCGCCCATTCCCAACGTCCGCGGAATCCGCAAGGACGTTGTCGAGGCCCTGCGAAAACTCAACATCCCCGTCCTGCGTTGGCCCGGCGGCTGTTTCGCCGATGAGTACCACTGGAAGGAAGGCATCGGCCCCCGCAAAGACCGGCCTCGGATGGTCAACACGCACTGGGGCATGGTCACGGAAACCAACGCCTTTGGCACCCACGAATTCCTCGACCTGTGCGAACAACTCGGCTGCGAGGCCTATATCGCCGGAAACGTCGGCTCCGGAACGCCTGAGGAGATGCAGGATTGGGTCGAATACATGACCTTCGACGGCGACAGCCAGATGGCGAGCCTGCGAAGGGCCAACGGACGCGACAAACCCTGGCGCGTCCGCTATTTCGGCGTCGGCAACGAGAACTGGGGCTGCGGCGGGAACATGACGCCCGAATACTACGCCGACCTCTACAAGCGCTTCCAGACCTATGTCCGAAGCTA
>DSDB01000281.1 GCA_011057845.1 Phycisphaerales bacterium
AACATGCTGCACACGACCGAGCCCAGGCGGATCCTGTTCTCCGGGGGTATGATTGCCGCCGGCGAGGTACTGCTGGAGGCGATCAACCGGCATTTCCAGCAGCAGGTCTGGACACTCAAGAAAGAGGACGTGGAGATCCGCTTCGCCACCCTTGGTGAGGATACGGGGATTGTCGGGGCCGCGGCGCTGGCCCGGCACAATTACGGCCCATCGAAGTAATACACATTTCACCGCAGAGGCCGCCGAGAACGCGGAGGACAACTTGATCAGCAATCCTTCGCAGCCGCGGCGCACTTTGCGGCGGAAAGACACTTGGGGATACACATGGAATTGAAAGACGAAGGCATTGAGTTTGTCAGGCTGGTCGGCACGGAACGGCGGACTGGTTCCACACTGGCGGAGGTCTCGAAGCACTGGCAGGGAAGCAAGGAGCGTTTTCTATTTGTCAGTCCGCACGATGACGACGCCGTCCTGGGGTCCGGGCTGCTGATGCAACTGGCGCAACGGGAGAATGTACCCGTGTACATCGCCGTCGTCACCGATGGTTCACAGGGCTACTGCAGCGAGGATGAGAAGAACACCATCGCCGAGACGCGACGCCGGGAGACCTACGAATGCTACGAGAGTCTCGGCATCCCCCGGCAGAACATCATCTGGATGGCCTTCCCGGATTGCCGGCTGGGCAGCCTGCGGGGACGCCGCAAGTCCACGCCCCAGGACCTTGTGGAGATGCGAGGCTTTTCGGGCATGCAGAACAGTTTCACGTTCTACCTGCGGAAGATCCGCCCGACACAGTGCTTCCTGCCGACGTCGAACGACCTGCATCCGGACCACCGGATCGTCTACGAGGAGTTCCTGATCAGCCTGTTCCACGCCGCCGGGGATATCTGGCCGGAACTGGGCGATCCATTGGCGGGCGTGCCGCATGTCAATACCTATGCGGTCTACTGCGACTTCTGGGGGCCGCCGACCTTGCGGATGCGCACGCCGATGTCGTATCTGGAGAAGAAGCTCGAGGCCATCGGCAAGTTCAAATCACAGAAGCAGATCGCCTCGCTGGTGACCAACGTCCGCGATGCCGGAGCCGAGGAGTACATCCGGTCGATAGAGTTCACGCTCTATCATCCGGCCAAATACCGCATCCTCTTCGACGAGGCCCGCGAGCTGGATCGTATGCACTGACAAGCCAGGGGTCTGGTCGCGCTGAGGTTTCCGCCGCGGCATCCCTTCGCACAGCGAAGAGATGGCACAACACATCCGGGCCATGCCGTTGAGGCGCGCGATCCTCACTCGCACCATCCCTTGCCTTCGGCAAGGGATGCCACTCCACGGCATGGGCGAATGTGCCGGGGTCTTCCTGTACGGCTCAGACGTCGCACAAGGCGACCGCCTCGGCCAGGCCCTTGAGCGGGTCCCGCGTCGGGATGAATTCGTGGCCGGTATAGCCCGTGTAGCCAGCCTTGACCAGGGCGCGCATGATGGGCGGGTAGTTGATCTCCTGCGTATCATCCAGCTCGTTTCGTCCGGGGCAGCCGGCTGTATGCACGTGCCCGATATACTCGGCGTACTGGCCGATTCGCCGGATGATGTCGCCGTCCATGATTTGCACGTGGTAGATATCGAACAACACCTTCATCCGCGGCGAGCCGACCGCCTTGACGATCTCGATGCAGTAGTCCATGTGGTCGCCCTGATAGCCCGGATGGCCCTTCATCTCGACGGCATCGCGGCTGTTAAGCATCTCCAGGCACAGGTTGACCTTCTTCTGCTCCGCATACCCGACGACCTTTTTGAGCCCCTCGATGCAGTTCTTCTGACCGGCGTCGGCGGGGATATCCTCGCTCATCCCGGTGAAGGTAATCACATTGGGGAAGCCGTACTCGGCGCAGACATCGACCGACTCCTTGATCTTGGCGATGCACATGTCGTGATACGCCGGATTGTTCATCCCCTGCACAAACCCGTGGCTGCCATGAATCGCGCAGACCAGGCCATGCCTCTTCAGCGTCGGCCAGTGCTCCGGATCAATCAACTCCACGCTCTTGAGGCCCAGGCGCTTGGCCACCTCGCACATCTGCTCGGTCGTCCAGTGTTTCTCAAAGCACCACCATACCATCGAAT
>DSDB01000596.1 GCA_011057845.1 Phycisphaerales bacterium
CCCCGCCCGCAACCTCGGCGTCGCGGATGTGCCCGCCGACCTGCCACCCGAGGAACTCGCCCTCGGCCTCGAACCGCCACTCGACGGCCACCTCCTCTTGGCCCGCCGCCGGCAAAACGCCCATCAAGCCCGCAAGAACCGCCAACATCCACTTCGGTAGGCCGCGCCTCATGGTTGCACCTCGGGGAGACGGGAGACTGCAACCGGCGATCCTATCCCTCCCGCCCCCCGCTGTCAATTCTCGCGCCCGGGATGTCGTCGTTCGGGAGCGCCTCGGCGGGCAGTGGCGCCACGACGAACGAACGGCGGCGAGACGCACCCGCGGGGGCCGATGCCGATCGCGAGGGATCGGCGCGGAGTCGAGCCCGTTGCATCCCGTCGCAGGGCATCCTCTTGACCGTCCATTTCGTCGAGCAGGTCGACAACGCCAGACTCTCTGGCTGTCCCGTAACCTTGCGCAACAGGTCCGCTTACCGTGCGAGGGGGTTTTTGAAAGCGACGGGCAGCAATTCCATCGAGGGAACCAAGTTCAAGTTTCGCACTTTTTGAGGGGTGATTTCGGTTGAGAATGAACTCGGCCTCCGAGCCGGAAACTGGTACATCTAGGGGTGTAAACAATCCCAGGTGTCCCGACGGCAAGGAGGCCGAACATGGAGTGTACCCAATCCTTCACGGCGTTGCTATCCGAGTTCCGATGCGTCTTCACCGCGCCGAGCTTTCCGATCTTCGTGTACCTCATGACGGGGTGGGTGCTGTCCCATCGGCGTCGGTTCGTCACGGAGCTAATCTGGTCCAGCGGTTGCACGCGGCGCGGGCATCACAGCCGCTACCATCGCTTCTTCAGCAAGTCGGCGTGGCTCCTCGATACGCTCTGCCGCGTGCTGGCCCAACTGGTGGTGCGGGTGTTTGTGCCTACGGGGCTCATCGAGCTGGCCGTGGACGATACCCTCTGTCGCAAACGGGGCCTGACCGTCTACGGCACCGGGATGCACCACGACCCGTTGATCTCCAGCCGGGCGAAACCCTTGACCAGTTGGGGACACGACTGGGTGGTGGTGACGCTGATTGTCCGCTGCCCCTTCTGGGCTCCCACCAAGGTCTGGAGCCTGCCGATCGCCTGCCGGCTGTATCGCAATCGCCAAGGGGTGACCAAGGGCAAGGCCAAGAAGGGAAAGAACGGAAAACCGAACAAGCAAAAGAAGCAGAAGCGCGACCCCAACCACCGCACCCGGCCGGAACTGGCGGTGGAGTTGATTTCCCTGGTGGCAAGCTGGTTTCCCGAGCGGAAGCTGCTGGTCACAGGCGACAGCGCTTACGGCGGGGCGAGCGTCCTGCAAAAGCTCCCGGCCAACGTGGAACTGATCAGCCACGTCCATCCCAAAGGGGCCTTGTACGAGCCCGCTGCGGCCCCGTTGCCCGGCCGGAAGGGGCGGCATCCGAAGAAAGGCCGACGGCTGCCCGGCATGGCGGCCTGGGCCGACGATCCCCGGCAACCGTGGAAGAAACTGGTCTTCGACCAGTTCGGCCTGCACGCCACGCTGATGGTGAAAACGATCCACGCCTTGTACTACAAGGCGGGCAAGGACCGTCTGCTGACGATTGTGCTGGTGCGCGACGCCCTGGGCAAACGTCCCGACCAGATGTTCTACTGCACCTGCCTGGACTGGGACGCTCGGCGGATTCTCTCGACGTATGCGGCGAGGTGGTCGATCGAGGTCACCTTCGAGAACTGCAAACAACTGCTGGGACTGGAAGACCCGGCCAACCGCAAAGAGAAGGCCGTGCGGCGTACCGCACCGATGGCGCTGGTGCTGTACAGCCTGATCGTGACCTGGTTCCATCAGGTGGGCCATCGTCATCTTCAGTTCCCGGACCGCCCCTGGTATCGACGCAAGGAAGAACCGTCGTTCGCCGACATGCTCACCACCCTGCGGCGGCAAACCTGGCGGGACAAATTCCGCACACTGCCCATCCGAAGCCGACTGGCGAAAAAGGCTCTTGCCCAGATCATCGAGTTTCTCAGCCTTGCAGGCTGACCCACTCTCGGTCGCGATCCCTCACGGGAATCCGGCCCTCCAACGACCCCAAGAATCGCAGCGAACGTCGCTGCGGAAGG
>DSDB01000605.1 GCA_011057845.1 Phycisphaerales bacterium
ATCCAGTGCCCCGGCCATCCCCATCACACGGTTTCTCGCAAACCCCGTAACCTTCGCGGCCGCGTACACCATCGCATCCAGCGGATTGCACACGACGATCACGATGCTCGCCGGACAACGTTTGGCAACTTCCTGGCTGACCGACTTGACAATCGCCACATTCCTGGCCAGCAGGTCATCGCGGCCCATCCCCGGCTTGCGGGCCATCCCGCTGGTGATAATCACCAGATCGCTGCCTTCGGCCGCCGACCAGTCCGTCGTGCCCATGATCGCACAATCGAAATGCTGTATCGGCGCGGCCTCCGCAATGTCCAGCGCCTTGCCCTCGGCCAGGCCCTTGACCACGTCAATCAGCACGACATTGCCCAGACGCCGCGTCGCCGCAATGTGCGCCGTCGTCGCTCCGACGTTGCCGGCCCCAACCACTGTGATCTTCTTGCGCGCCACTCGATATACTCCTTAGCGACCACCACCCCATGTACGACAAGCCCTGCCTGTAGGAGGACCCTGGATCGCCTGACAGACAATCCCCGTCGAATCGGATGAGCCACCCGATGCCGGCTACCCACGGCCGCCCTCGAGCCGAACCACACCCAGGGCCCTACCCCCCCAATCGTCTCGACGAACGGAAGAGTGCCGTAGTCTAGACCTACGGCGCGGCCCTGTCAAGGCGCCATTCCAGAATCCCCCCGGAGAAATCCGGCTGCAGTTGCACCTCCAGCCGCAGTCCATCCGTCCTCACCGTCTCGAAACCCACCTCATTGAATCGGTCCTTCGCCACGGTGTAGTCTCCCGTGGCCTTGACGGGCTGCCACTGGCCCGCCTGGCGATACAGCACCCGCCACGACCGCGGCACGCGACACCCGCCCTGGCCTGTATCGTCAAACCAGTACACACCGACTCCCGAGACCGTCTCAGCCCCGGCGAAATCGTACTGCACCCACTCGGCAGTGCCCTTGCGAGGCCACCACGTAAACCGTGGTATACTCTGGTCGTTGCTGTTTCTTGGCAATAGTCCGTCGCTCAGGGCCGCCACCGTGTCATTCTCCCAGCAGTGCGACGCTGTTGTCGGCAGCACCCGGGGCGGCTCCTTCCATTCATGGGCCCCAGGCCCCGACCCGATCCGCGGAAACGCCGATATGCGCAGCCTCGCGCAGCCCATCGGTATCAGCGTAATGGCCTCCTGCGGCTGGTCGCTTCGCACCGGGCCGGCTTGCACCTCCGCCACCAGCCCCAGATGGTCGAGTTGCCATTGTGGTATCTTCCTGCCCACGGCCTTCATGGCAATCGGGGCAGATTCGACTGTAAACGGCTGATCATCGGCCGGCCAATCGCCCCTGACCACCTCAAATGACCCCTCAGGCCGCTTCTCATCCAGCACCAGCCCGTAATTCCACGCCGTCGTCGGGTGAATCTCGTAGGCCCCCCATTTCTCCGAGCCGCCGACCCGTTCCATCCTCTCCCCGATCTTCAACGAATACGTCAGAGGCCCGCGGTCCACGGACACGCAATTCATGTTCTTGTCCCACGTCCGCAGCGCCACCAGCATTGGCATCTCCACCTCCACGCGGTCGCCGTCGGCCCAGGTGCGGTCCACCATAATGTACGAACCGGCCGGCGCCTCGATGGACTCCGCCCGCCCGTTGACCTTCATCTTGAATCCATCGCACCAGCCCGGAACCCGCAAATACAGCGGGAATCGCACCTTCCCATCCGTCTTGACGGTCAGCAGCACCTGCTCCTCAAATGGATAGCGCGTCTGCTCCGTGATCGTCACCTCCCGCCCATCGCCCACCTTCGCGGTCACACTGGAGGGGGCATAGAACACCACCGCCAGTCCGTTGCCCCCGGTGGCGTACCACAGCCGCTGCGCATAATAGGGCCAGCCGTGCGCCACGTTGTGCTGGCAGCACCGATGGCCGAACGGGTCAAAGAGCAGCATCGGCCCGCCGTTCTGCAACCCCGGCGACTTGCTGTGCCGGTCACACAGGACCATATTCGGGGCCGTCAGGTAGTGCAGGGCCCGCAGATCCGCCGTCATCGACGCCGGCAGCGAATTGAACGCCACATCCTCACACCGCTGAGCCCATTTCGGGTGCCCCGTCGCCTCCAGCA